>CAYNPP010000005.1:18223-27064 GCA_964399095.1 uncultured bacterium
ATTTGACAATAAGATTCACCTGATTAATATCATAATGGCACCCACATTTTTTCCATGTTTACCAATAACTTTCCCTACATCACCCTCACCAACTCTAAGCTCATATATCAATGTATTTTCACTTTCATTTACATCAATATTTACATCATCAGGTGCATCAACGATAGATTTTACTATTTCAACTAATAAATCTTTCATAAAGCCTCCATTTAGTGAATATACAATTCAAAGTTAACTATTAATTGAACAATAAATACAGCTATCTGTTCCAACTAACATTATTTTTTTTCTTTTTCTTTGGAATCAGCTTCTTCGGCTGGTGCTTCCTCTGCAGCAGCTTCTTCGGCTGGTGCTTCCTCACTTGCCTTCTCTGCTTTTTTCTTCTCTTCTTTTTTTAATTTCCTTTTTTCAGACTTCCTTTCTTCTCTTCCTTTC
Organism: uncultured bacterium; assembly: GCA_964399095.1. Taxonomy (GTDB): domain Bacteria; phylum Fidelibacterota; class Marinisomatia; order SCGC-AAA003-L08; family D37C17; genus TMED161. The sequence continues at coordinate 18,659 of CAYNPP010000005.1, forward strand.
TGACGTTCCACGAATTCATTTGTTTCCTGCTCAATAACTTCATCAGATTTTCCCATCCTTATTAAATGATATTTATGGTTGAATCCTTCTTTCCCTAATAAGTTTTTAACAGTCATGGAAGGTATTGCTCCTTTTTCTAACCAGTATACAACTCTGTCTTCATTCATTTTGAATGTTTTATCTACACTGCTAGGATTGAACCAACCTAATTTTTCAACTTCACGTCCATCTCTATGTTTTCTTGAATCTATTGCAACTAACCTATAAAAAGGCCTTTTCTTTCTTCCCATTCTTTTTAATCTTAGTTTTACAGACAAATACCTAACCTCCTGTTTATTTTATAAAAGGAAAATTCATTTTTCCTTTATTTATTTTTTTCAGCATACTTTCCATTTGTTTATATTGTTTCAAAAGAATATTTACTTCTTGTATTGGTCTTCCACATCCTTTTGCAATTCTTTTTTTTCTTGATCCATTAATGATACTTGGATTTAATTTTTCTTTATTTGTCATTGATGATATAATCGCTTCTACCCATTTGATATTTTTTTCATCAAAATCTTTAAGTTTTAGCTTTTTACTCCCTGGTATCATCTTCATGACATTGGATAAAGGACCCATGCTCTGTAGTTGCTTTAACTGCTCCTGGAAATCAATTAATGAAAATTTCTGTTCTTTTATACTTTTATCAAAATTTTCAAGTGACTTTTTATCAAATGTAGATTGAGCCTTTTCAACCAACGAAACAACATCTCCCATATCCAGAATCCTACTAGCAAATCTATCTGGAAAAAATTTATCTAAATCATTAATATTCTCTCCAACACCAATAAATTTGATTGGTTTTTGTACAACATCCTTAATCGATAAGGCTGCGCCACCTTTGCTGTCGCCATCCATTTTAGTTAAAATGATTCCTGTAATATCTATTGCATCGTTAAATGATTTAGAGGAGATTACAGCATCTTGACCAGACATCCCATCAGACACAAATAATATTTCTGTCGGAGATGACACTTTTATTATTGCCTTAAGCTGCTCCATCATATCTTCATCAATATGTAATCTTCCAGCGGTATCAATAATGGCTATATCTTTATTATTCTTTTTTGCTTCCTTAATTCCATTTTTGACAACTTTTATAGGATCAGTTATTCTTTTACTACTGTATACATCAACATCTATATTTTTACCTAATGTTATTAATTGATCTATAGCTGCTGGCCGCTGAAGGTCTGCTGCTATAAGACATGGATTCTTATCTTTATTCATTTTCAAAAAACGTGCTAATTTTGCAGTAGTAGTAGTTTTTCCACAACCCTGTAAACCAGCAAGAACAATAGTGGTAAAGCCAGAACTATTAAATACTAAATCACTCTGCTCGTTTCCAAGAAAAAACTTTAATTCATCGTGTAGTATCTTTATAAATTGTTGACCAGGAGAAATAGAATTTAAAACTTCTTTTCCTAGAGATTTTTCTTTTACATGCTCAACAAATTTTTTTACTACAGATAAACTAACATCCGCTTCAAGTAGTGCTATTCTAATATCTCTTAGCGTATCAGAAACATTAGCTTCAGAGATTTTTCCCTGACCCTTTATATTCTTTACAACCTTTAGCAGATTATCTTGTAATTGTTCTAACATATTATAATACTAAAAAAAACAAATTTTTCTAAAGCTGAGAAATTTAATACAACATCAATTACTCTACAAGATAAATAGTAAATATGTAATTTTATGGGAAGATAATAATATTAGCTAAAAATCACCTTTTGTTCGTCTAACAACTACCTCTTCGAGTGTAACATTGTCTGGGGCATCTACTGCATTAAAGATGATATCTGCTACACTAGAGGACGAAAGCATCTCTTCTTTTGGGAAATCAACATTAACATTATTCCAAAAACTTGTATCTATTGCTCCTGGATGAATTGAAATAACTTTTATATTATGTTCTCTAAGCTCATTTCTTAGGCTCTCAGATAATCCTCTTAAACCATACTTTGATGTAACATATGCCGAGGAATATTTATAGCCAAATTTTCCTGCAACAGAATTAATAAATACAATTTTTCCATTATTATTTTTTATCATTTTATCAACAAATAGCTTTGATACTAAAAATGCCACTCTTAGATTTGTATTTATCATGTCATCCCAATCTTCAACTGATGTATCAGAAATTTTTGCAAATTTACCAAATCCTGCATTATTTATTATACAATGTACAAAACCAATATTGGTCGCGGAATGATATAGATTCTGTACAGAAGAATATTCTCTTACATCGCATGGAATAGCGTAGGTTGTATGGCCCTTTGAAATCATTTCTGAATGAAAATCATCTAATTTTTTTTCTGATCTGGCTGATATAATTACATCGTATCCAGCCTCACATAATTTAATAGAGGTTTCCCTGCCAATACCGCTAGATGCTCCTGTAACTAAAACCAATTTATTACTAGACATTTTTCTGGGCTAGAAGATTCAGTGCACTGCCTGCCTTAAACCATTGAATTTGATTTTTATTAAAAGTATGCTTAAGAGAGACTTTGTCTTTAGTACCATTTTTATGGCAAATGACAAGCTGCAAATCCTCATTAGGATCAAAAGATACTAAACCATTAATTTCAAAAGTATCCTCTTCATGTATTTTATCATAATCACCTTTTTCTTTAAAGGTTAAAGCTAGAACACCTTGTTTTTTTAAATTTGTTTCATGTATCCTTGCAAATGATTTAACAATAACTGCTTTTACACCAACAAATCTAGGTTCCATCGCGGCATGTTCCCTTGAAGATCCTTCACCATAATTTTCTTCTCCAACTATTATTGAAGAAATATTATTTTTCTTATAGTAAAAAGCTAATTCAGCAGTTTGAGTATATTTATTTGTCACCGGATTTAAAACATTGTTCACCTTATCGTTAAAAGTGTTCGTTGCGCCAAGTAATAGATTTTTTGAAATATTCTCAAGGTGCCCTCTGTATCTTAGCCAAGGGCCAGCCATAGATATATGATCAGTTGTGCACTTCCCTTTTGCCTTTATTAATAACCTTAAATCTTTATAGTCTGCTCCATCCCATGCCTCAAATCTCTCTAAGAGTTGAAGTCTATCTGATTTTAAATTTATCTCAATATCATCACTATCATAGAAAGAGCTAGGTAAAACATTAACACCAATCTTATCTCCCAACTTTATTATAAATGGAATTGTAAATTTCATTAGTGGAACAATAGCAGGGATAGAGAGCCCCGCTAGCTTGAGCAAATCTTTAAATTGATTTTTCACAAAAGTTTCATCTTCTTTAGTAAAATTATCTTTATCATTAACATATTTCTTTACTAGTGAAAGCATCCCTTTTGTTTCATTTTTTTCATTTTTTATTGCAAGAAGAATCTTTTAGAGCTTCTCTATAAATCACTTGTCCTTAAAAAAATCATCATCAATTATAACGTCATTCACTATTTTTGGTAAAACATGTGCGTTGGGTGGTTGATATCCTGAATCCTCTACATCAAAGCCATTAATAGGGAGTTCGTATCCTGTAGGTTCATCTAATAAAATTTCTTCACCCTCTTCATTCACTATTTTATCCTTGATAGGATTAAAAGTTAAATTACCAGCTATAGCTAAAGCTGTAACTATCTCAGGAGAGCCTACAAATGCATGGGTATTTGGGTTCCCATCAGCTCTTTTTGTAAAGTTTCTATTGAAAGAATGTACAATTGTATTCTTTTCTTCTTTTTCTGCTCCCTCTCTTGACCACTGTCCTATACAAGGTCCACAGGCATTTGCGAAAACACCCCCACCAATATTATTAAAAATTTCTATGTATCCATCCCTCTCAATAGTATATCTAACCTGCTCTGAACCTGGTGTAATTACAAATTTTGATTTTGCACTTAAGTTAGACTCGTGTGCCTGTTTAGCGATAGATGCAGACCGTGAAATGTCTTCATAGGAAGAGTTCGTACATGATCCAATTAGTGCGACCTCAACCTCTGTAGGCCAATTATTTTTTTCTGCTTCTTCCGCCATTTTAGATATAGGTGTAGCTCTGTCAGGTGTAAAGGGACCATTTAAATGTGGCTCCAATTCTGATAAATTAATTTTAATTACTCTATCAAAGAATTTCTCTGGCTTCCTATAAACTTTACGATCACCATTTAAATGTGGACGAATTTGATTAGCTAAATCAGCAATTTCTGACCTGCCTGTTGCTCTAAGATAGCGCTCCATCGAATCATCATATCCAAAAGTAGATGTTGTTGCACCGACCTCAGCGCCCATATTACAGATAGTGCCTTTACCTGTGCATGAAATAGATTCGGCACCTTCTCCAAAGTATTCAATAATAAAACCAGTTCCTCCTTTTACGGTTAGGATTCCTGCTAATTTTAATATAACATCCTTTGGCGATGTCCATCCATTAAGTTTTCCTGTTAGCTCAACACCAATAATTTTTGGAAACTTAAGCTCCCAAGGCATGCCAGCCATAACATCCACGGCATCAGCTCCACCTACACCTATAGCAATCATCCCTAACCCCCCAGCGTTTACTGTGTGAGAGTCAGTACCAATCATCATTCCTCCTGGGAATGCATAGTTTTCTAAGATTACCTGATGAATAATTCCTGCGCCAGGCTTCCAGAATCCAATACCATATTTCATTGATACGCTTGATAGGAAATCAAATACTTCTGAGTTATTATCAAGTGCATTTTTTAAATCCACACTCGCCTCAACCTTTGCCTGTATAAGATGATCACAATGAACAGTTGTAGGAACAGCAACTTCATTTCTGCCAGCCATCATAAATTGCAGAAGAGCCATTTGTGCGGTTGCATCCTGCATTGCAACTCTATCAGGAGAAAAATCAACATAGTCAACTCCTCTCTCAAACTCATCGTTAATCAAACTGTGTGAATAAAGGATTTTTTCTGTAAGAGTTAATGGCCTATCAATTTTATTCCTAATCTGAGAAATTTTTTGTTCAAGGTTTAAATAAAAATTTTTAATTATGTCAATATTGAATATCATATCTTTCATGGAACAAATTTGTAATTATATGTTATAAATAAATTACATAAATTTAATAATAATTATGATAACATTTACAGATATAGATAAAAATAAAATGATAGTAGCTATAATTCTGCTCCTACAATTATCATTTGCAATGGAATATATAATCTTAACTAACGAGACATTATATCCAGCTGCTGAGAAAATATCTAATATATATAATGATCAAAGTAACATATTCCACTTAGATACTGAAATTGTTCTCATCAGCTCTATCGATAATGAACTAAGCATCAAAGATTATATTAATACTCAAATCAATACTCACTCTGAGCTTGAGTATCTACTTCTATTGGGAGATGAATCTTCCATACCAAGCATAACAAAATCAGTTCACTGTAATAATACTAATAGTGAATATCCATCAGATGATTTTTTTAGTTCAATTGCTGATAATGATAAACCTAGGCTAAAGACTGGAAGAATTCCTGCATCTGATGAGAATGAGGCTATGCTATTTGCAGAGAAGCTTGATATGTATCTAAATGAGCCTACTATTGGTCCCTGGAAAAACAGGGTTATCCTTGTGGCAGATGATGAGATAAAAAGTGGGTCAACAATTCAGAATGAGATTAACCACACACTAAATTCAGATATCATTTTTGATAAAATTTCAGATTACACATTTATAAAAACATTGTATGGCCCAATGTATGAGGCTGAATATTTTGGTTCTGAAAGAAGACTACCTGAGTTATCACAAGATATCATAGATTTTCTAAATGAAGGAGCAGCTATAATTAATTACATTGGTCATGGTGATGTTGAAAAGTGGTCAGCTGAATATATACTCGATAAAAGTAGAGATATTGATCTCATAAACATCCCTGATAATAAACTCCCGATTTGGATAGCAGGAACGTGTTACTTCGGGAGATACGATGGAGTCCAGTCTATGTCAGAGTCTTTGCTTTTTGATACAAATGGAGCAATATCGATTGTTGGTGCTACCAGGGCTATAAGTGAAAACATTAATAACATATTCCTTAATCATTTTTATAATTATCTATCTGATTATTTTACTAATGATTTAGAATTACTAAGATTGGGAGACATATTTTTAGAATCAAAGAATAGTTTAACTAACGTTAATTATAACAGCTCGTGTAATGGAGGGTATCTATTTGATATCTTAGGAGACCCTGCGCTTCCAATACCATTTATGAAATATAATGAAACCAGCTCATTCCCAGAAGAATTAACAATTCTTAATCCCTACACATTTGTAAACAGTAACGAAAATTCTTATATAGAATTGACTGAGATTGATAAGGATATTACTATTTCTTACCAAGAGAATAACGAAGCTATAGACCTATCATTTAGCTATACACCCAACATATTATTTAGTAATGAGTTCTCAGATTCTACATGCTTTATACTACCGATTGATATGATAAATAACGATTCACTTTACATCAAATTATACTCAGAGAGTTTGTATAATTCAGAAAACAGTTACTTTTCTATTTCTGATGAGATAAACGTTATTTATGATAACAATATTTACGAAGACAACCTGTACGGACCTAGTATTACATTTTCAGTTGATGGCTATGAAATTTTGTCTAATTCTTTGCTCTCAGGAGGTAAAACTATAACCCTTCAAATATCAGATGCACATGGAATCAATACGGCATCTAATATAGGCCATAACCTGAGGTACTGGTTTAATGATGAAAACGAAAGCCAGATAATAGAAATTGAAGACATTGATTTTTCTACATCATGTATAGAGATATTTTGTAATATAACTGTTCCAGATGATATAGTCGAAAATTCTGTACTGTATGTAGAGGCCTGGGATAACCTGAATAAAAAATCTATCAGCAGTCTGTCATTTAATGTGATTGATAATTTAACTGAGCAACAAATTTTTAATGTTTATAACTTTCCAAACCCAATGTCAGACCGCACATTTTTTACCTTTCAGACAAAAGACTACCACGGCAATATATATACTGAGGTAGAAATCTATACTCAGTCAGGACTGCTGGTTAAAAAACTATCAGATAGTACGATGGGAAATTTTGTTTCAATTGAGTGGAATGGACTTGACCAATACAGCAATCTTGTTCCAAATGGAACATATCTTTACGTTATTGGCGTATCGACTGGACAGAGTGACTTCAAAGAATCAAGATTCTTTTCAATTATTAAATAGATTCAATCACCATTCTCAAAACGATAAGAAAACCATTAATAGTGGATATTAAAAATATATCTATATTATTATTAATTATCTGTAGTTCTATTCCTTAAATAGGCAGGCATCTCTAAATCCTCACCAAATACCGGAACATCAATATTCTTATCTACTTCTTGTTTTTGTTCTTCTTTAACTTGTTCTTCTTTAGGTTCAAGTTCTTCTTTATTTAATATATTTATTGAGGTTTGTGGATTATTATATTTATGATCTGGGATATTATATCTGCTTGTATCCTTAACTATATCTTCTTCTTTCTTTCCTTCTGCATCTAATCCAGTTGCAATCACAGTTACTCTAACCTCATCATTTAAAGAATTATCAATTGTAAAACCATGAATGATTTCACCGTGATCTTGATTTGTTGGAATTTCTGAATCATACCCAGCAGCTTTATATATCAAATCTGAAGCTTGATTAAGCTCATGAATTCCTAAATCCTCTGAGCTTGTAATATTTATTAATACGCCCTGAGCACCTTTTATACTTTTGTTCTGAAGCAACGGAGAATTAATTGCCTCCTGTGCTGCAAGTATAGCTCTCTCTTCACCTCTTGCTTTCCCAGTTCCCATAATGGCATCTCCTCCATTTTTCATTACTTTACTAACATCTGCAAAATCAAGATTAATAAGGCCAGGAACATTAATCAAATCAGAAATACCTTTTGTTGCCTGTAGCAAAACGGTATCAGCTATTTTAAATGATTCTTTGACAGTAGCCTCTTTATCTGTTATCTCAAGAAGGGTCTCATTTGGGATAACCAATAATGTGTCACAGCACTTCTTTAATTCCTCAATTCCTTTTTCAGCTCTTAACTTTCTCATTGGTCCCTCAAACTTAAATGGAAGTGTTACAACTCCCACTGTTAAGATTCCAATTTCTTTTGATATATTTGCAATTGCTGGAGCTGCTCCTGTTCCTGTTCCACCACCCATACCAGCAGTAATAAATACCATATTTGCGCTTGACAGTGTTTTAATTATTATTTCTTTATTTTCTTGAACAGCCTGCTCGCCTATATCTGAGTTTGCTCCTGCTCCAAGCCCCTGTGTTAACTCTTTTCCTATTTGCAATTTAGTTTGTGAATTATTGTATTCAAGATCCTGTG
>CAYNPP010000006.1:0-22432 GCA_964399095.1 uncultured bacterium
ATTATCTTCAATAAAATGACCGGTAGCCAAATATATTGGTAACTTTTTAAAATATCTCAAATCAACTTTGCTATCTGAAGAAATTAGAAATGCTACTTTTTTATTTTTAAATAATATGATTAAACTTTTAATTAAGTTTGCATATTCCTCAAATGAATAACTGTATGAATGGTTAAGATGATCTAAAATTTCTGTTTGATCATAATCCTTTAATATTTCACTTGGCTCAAAATTCATACCAGTTCTTAGATATTTTTGATATGCATTTTCCGATTTTTAAGCCCAACTACCATCTTCTTCATCATATCATAGATCAAAACCAAATTTGATAAGTTTTTTTTGACCATATTCATAGTATGGAATATTCTTTTTGGCATTCATTCATAATATTTTAATCTAATTTTAATTTCACAATAAATACTTGGGACCAATTTCATACTGTATACCCGTTTCCCTCGCTCAGAAAAACTTTATCCCCGGAAAATTCTTTCGCAAATATTTGGTTGTACCAACTATGACCTTGTAATAGATTTTGTATTGACAATAATATCTTTTTAGTATTTCAATAGTTTGGTAATTATCTAAGTATTTTATGCGCAAGAATAGTAAATCAGAATAACAATTTTTATATTTTCTTTAAACGATTAAAAGCATCTTCCATTTTGAACGGATGATTTCCTATGTAAAGTCCTTTTTCATGTAAATATTCAGCATTTTCTAATGTATTATGAATCCGATAATCAAAATACTTTAAAACTTCCTGTTTTGTGAAATTCCCACTCAATATCGGACGATACTCAAATCCTAACGCTTTAAGTTTATTTATCAAGGCATTTCTAGTCAACTTTGATTCAGGTTTAATAATTAGACTAAAAGCAAACCAACTACTGCAACCAATCTCTTTTTGTATAAATAAATCATTATGATCTTTCATTAGATTAATGAATTGTTTGGCATTATTCCTTCTATTTACTATAAAACCAGGTAACTTTTTTAATTGTTGTACTCCAATAGAACCTTGAATCTCAGTAGGCCTCAAATTATATCCAGGTAATACAAAGCGATAAGGTTCATAAAATGAGTCAATTTCTTCCTTATCAATCATTAAACTGTCATCAGGAAGATCACGGGCCCACCCATGGGCTCTTAATGATAATAATATATGATAAAGCTCCTCATCATCTGTAACAACCATTCCACCTTCCATTGTACTTATATGGTGGCTATGGAAAAAACTAAAAGAGCCCATTAATCCAAAAGTGCCAGTCATTTTATCGGAAAACATTGCACCAAGTGATTCACAATTATCTTCGATTATAATTATATTTTTTTTATTTATAATTTCATTTATTCTACTAAAATCATTGGGATTACCTAGTACATTCACAACAAGAATTGCTTTGGTATTATTCGATATGGCTTCGTTTAAGTCATCCAAATTATAATTCAAGGTGAAAAGGTCGATATCAACAAATTTTATTTTCAATCCATATTGTAATAATGGCGAATAAGATGTACCCCAACCCGTAGCAGGTACTATGACCTCATCACCTTGTTGAAGTTTATATTTTCTTGAATATATTAAGGCAGCAATCATTAATAAATTTGCCGATGAACCTGAATTCACCTTAATCGCAAACCTACTGCCAATATAGTGTGAAAAATTCTTTTCAAAGATCTTTACATTTTCACCCATAGTAAATTTCTTAGCAATAATTACCTTTTTTATTGCATTAAGTTCAGCATCATCAATAGTTGACATTGCAAGAGGAAATTTTATAGGCATCAACTAATGCTCTTTTTATAGAAATTATATGCCAATTCTATACCTTGCCGTAAATTGGTTCTTGGTAGCCACCCAATATTAACTTGCTTATCTATCGATAATAGTTTTCGTTTCATCCCCACTGGTTTTGTGGTATTATTGGTAAATTTACCTTTATAGCCAAGAACGCGAGCCACAATATTATAATATTCATTAATAGTTCGGTCTTTCCCTGAACCAACATTTAATAAACTTGGTATTTTATCAAAATTATCTAGAGCAAATAAAATAAAATCGGCTAAATCCCCAGCATACATATATTCTCTTTTTGCTTTACCATCACCCCAGATTATAACGTTATCTTTTTTATCTAATATGGCCTTATGTATTTTGCAAATTGCAGATGGTAACATATGTGATGTCGATGGATTAAAATTATCATACCGTCCATAAAGATTACATGGAACAATTGTCTTATATTCTAAACCAATATTTTCTTCTGAAAAATATTCACATAATTTTAATATTGCAATTTTGGCCATAGCATAACCTTCGTTGGTTGGTTCTAAATATCCATTTAAAAGCATATTTTCGGATATGGAGGAATTATTATCCTTAGGATAAATGCAAGAGCTACTGATATTCAGAATATATTTTATATTTATTTCTTTTGCTGCAGAAATTACATTCTGTCCTAATAAGAGATTAGACATTAAAAATAATGCATGATTGTTCATATTGGCTTCTATGCCACCAACCATTCCCGCTGCATGTATAATAATATCAGGTTTTAATTTTTTTATATATTTAAATGTTGCTGATCTGTCAGAAAGATCTAATGTCAAACTATCTGGTGCATTGATTTCCCAGTCGCTACCGTTGAAAGTTTTAATGATATTTCTTCCAACCATTCCACTTCCACCAGTTAAAAATATCAAGCCATTATTATACATATTTTTCTCTTTAAATAAATGTTAAAGCAGTTGCGATTGTCTTTTTAAATCGGCATCAACCATTATCTCAACTAATTGTTTAAATTTTGTTCTTGGCTCCCATTTTAATATCTTTTTTGCTTTGCTATAATCTCCAACTAAGTTTATTATATCAACAGGTCTATAATATTTAGGGTCAACTTCAATAACCACATTACCTGTATTAGTATCTTTTCCAACTTCTTTATCTTCTACCCCCTCCCAAGCAACTTTGATATTTACATTATTAAAAGCTTCTTCAACAAATTGACGTACTGAATAATTTTCACCAGTTGCTAAAATATAATCATCAGGTTTATCTTGTTGCATCATCAACCACATTCCCTCAATATACTCAGGTGCATAACCCCAATCACGGACGGAGTTAAGATTACCAAGTACTATTTTTTTTTGTAATCCCAGTTTGATCCGTGCAACTCCTGTTGTGATTTTTCTAGTAACAAAAGTTCCGCCACGACGAGGACTTTCATGATTAAATAAAATTCCATTACAAGAATATATATTATACGATTCCCGATAATTAACAATTATCCAATAACCATATAACTTTGCTATACCATATGGAGAACACGGTTGAAATGGTGTTTCTTCATTTTGAGGCATTTCAACAGCTTTACCAAATAATTCACTAGTTGATGCCTGATATAATTTTGTATCCGGTTTATAATTTTGAATTGCTTCTAGAAATCTTAATGTGCCCATAGCATCGACCTGCGTAGTGTAAATTGGTATTTCGAAAGATACTTTTACATGACTTTGTGCAGCCAAATTATAGATTTCGTCAGGTTTGATTTTTACCAATAACCTATTAATATTATTTGAATCAGTAACATCACCATAATGTAAATGGAACTTATCAGTTAATTTATTATCATTAATTAAATGATTTATACGTCCGGTATTAAATGAACTACTGCGCCTTATAATTCCATGGACAATATAACCTTTGTTTAACAAGAACTCAGCTAGATATGATCCATCTTGCCCTGCTATACCAGTAATTAATGCAATCATTAATATTTCCTCACAAATTCAGCGCATTTGAAAATAAAATGTATTCTAAATCCGTTACAGATAAAAAATCATACTCTTTTATAATCAAATTAACGTGATTAAAAATATTAGGACACTGCCATAAAAGTTTCCCAAAAGGGAATAAATACTTGAAGCACCAAAAATATAGTTACATTTTAATACGAAATACATCGTTAAGATTATAATAGTCCATGGCAGATTAGAAATGAGGATACACTAATCTCTTTGTTTTTATTTGTAATCATACATAATGGTATACTCCCAGTAGAATGAAGCCCAAAGGCAATATGTGCTTGAAGCGCTAAGTATATAATCACAATACTTTCTATTTTTTTGAGAAAAAAAGTTTAAAAGAAAAATTAGAGTAAATATTTTCGGTATAGTTTTTTATATATTTTTAGCGGGAAAGAAAATTCTGGATATATTATTGCCAGTTTGCCCAGGTTCCTATTAATAAATTCTCTAGATTCCTTTTTTACCAGTTTCCCGTTCATTATTTGATAGTTTGTATCCAGAAGGTTCAACCTTTTCCCCTTTGTTAGCTTTTCATTTAGTTTTCCTTCATCACTTTGTAAAATATCTAATGCACTATTGAAATTATTACCCTTGTAACTATGACTTTGGTGTATTGCAAATAAATTATCTGATAGGTCTATGAGTGGAATTCTCATGCGCCGTGTTTTCCAAAGTAGCCAATTATCCCAGCCAAATCTACCAATTATAAGTGGGGGTAAGTTTCTCAATGTACCTTTTTTAAATATAAAATAATCAATACCAGTGCAGGCATGTTTGTGTGATTTTGCTTTTGCATTATTCCAAAACTTTTTCCTTTCAATAAAATTATCAAAATCTATCAAACCATGTATTTTTAAATCCCACCTGTGTCCAACTGCCATGATTTTTCCCATCTGATTTGATAGAATATTAATTATATCAGAAAAATTATCTGGAAATAGAATATCTGCATTTACATAGCATAATATATTATAATGGGCATATTTTTCTGCGGTCTTGAATAATCCGGGAATAGTTGGTGTGCCCAAAATAGAAGTTTCAACATCTTCAATATACTCTGCTTTAATGGCATTAGCCGCTTCCTTTGCCCCATTGCTCGCACCAATTATGATTATTTGGATTTCATCAGAAATAGAGCGCCAGTTACACAACGCATTTTTTTGAATGGTGATATATTCGCCTTCAAAATCCTTTGTAGTCGTAAATAGGGAAATCAATAATATAAAACTTGGTTAAGTATAATTCGCATTATTTACTTTTTTAATCTAGCGGTTATGAGTAGATGCCACCCTAACTTTTTTTCGAGTGTTTTAAACATCAAGAAAGGCATTGATTCAAACCAAGGTTGCTTTTCATACTCACCATTTTTATATGGATCAATTTTGTATGGGAATATATGGTCCTGTTCTATAGATAATATCTCAAAATCTGAAAGTAATTCTTTGATTTCATCTTTTGTATAAGTTTTGACAATCGGGCATCCATATTGTGCTTCTGGTCTATCAAATTCTGCTTCAATCATATAATTTTTCCATGATTGTTTTGCATAAACCATTATTTTCAAGATGCTATCTGGGTTCATATAATTTATTAATTCAGATATAATTTTTTCAGGATTCGGAGTATGATGTATTACTCCAAATGAATAAACTAAATCAAATACTTTTATTGGGATAAAAGAAGTTAGGTCTTCAGCGTTTCCATGATAGAATAAGCCCAGTTTATTATTAACCTCAAATCTCTTCTTAGCTAATTGCAAAGTTTTTGTTGATAACTCTACTCCTGTATAGTTTGCTCCAGATTTTACAAAATTTATCCCAGCAGTACCTAGTCCACAGCCTATTTCAAGAACATTCTTATCCTTCCATCTAGGGAATTCAGTAAAATCCAGTATATGTGGTTCAACAAAGTATTTTTTCATCTCTACTTCTTCAAAATATTCTGGCGTACCTAATTCTTTATTAGAATGTCGAACATTGCACGGGCGATCATCCCAATATTTTTCTACTTTTTCAATTAATTTTATTTTATCCATGACATTTTATGTGATTTATTTAAAGGATGCATTGATGGTATTTTACTAAAATAGCATATTGAAACACTTTTTCTATAGGATCTATTAGTTTTGGTCACTCCATGAATTATATTATGATTTTGAAGAAAGGAAATAGATTTATTCAATCTTAGTGGAATTAAATATTTATTTTTATTGCCAGAATAATCTCATTTAGATAAGAAAAAATAATTAGTATTGTATGCTTCTCGTCAAAGTTCCCTAAATATAAGGCCTATTGCTTTTTTCATTCTAAAAGCCAAAATAAATTCAAGTAAATCAATAATGAGCTGAAAATACTTTCTTCTCTTTAAGTTTTTCTTAGAGACAGAAATAAATAATTTTTTAAACTTTGCATATACCCGATTATAAATGTACCTTTTTTCTTCTTTACTAAGACTCGCTATCAGATGTTTGTTCTTCTTATAGATTTTAATTTGTTCACGGTAGTGTAGTTCTGGTTCAGAATTATGCAAGCCATCGTCTATTATTCGATAAGCAGAATTCACATTTTGGCAATAGGCATACTGATATTTTTTTGACGTGCGTATTCTAAAATCCCAGTCTTCCCAGATCTTTATTTTTTGATCGTATAGACCAATATCCTGTGCACAGGATTTATAGTACATTTCATTATGAAAGTTTGTACCCGAAGACACATTGAATGACCTTGAGAAATTTTCTTTAAAGATATTGCCATGCGCAGGGTGATCATTGTCACTAGAAAATAAGCCCTTCTCATACCCGGCTTCATCAACGAATACGTGATTAGAATACACAAAGCTTGCGGATAGATTTTTTAATAATGTGGAATATTCAGTCTCCAGTTTTTTATTTAAAAAATAATCATCTCCATCCACAAAAGTAATTATTTGATTATTACAATTAGAGATTGCAATGTTCCTTGATTCACTTATTCCGAGGTTTTTTCTATTAAATATTGGTTTAATTATTTTTGGGTAACGACTTTTGAAACCATTGATGATTTCTCTCGAGCTATCTGAAGATGCATCATCCACAATAATGATTTCAGATGGTTGAAGCGATTGACTAAGGACACTCTCAATCGCTTGGGATAGGTATTTTTGTTTATTAAATGATGTTATGTAAACGCTGATCAATGAATTTCAACACTAAAAAATGGAAATTTATCTTATTATTTAAGTTTTGCAGTGACAAAATAATTCGGACCAAAATTTTTCTCAAAAATTTTAAATATCTCTAAATATTTGAGAGTCAGGGTTATTCTTCCTTAGGTTTTTGTAATTGACCATCTCTTTTGTGCATCCGATCTGTCAAAATCAGCTTTAATCACCATGTTTTTCAGCACGTTTTGGCATATCACACTATTTATCTCAGAATAATATTAAAATAGTTGTGTTATCAAACTTATTTTGAGTGAGCATAGGAAAATAGATCCCCATATATTAATTTTATCTGATTTACTACTTCCTGGTTATCCTTTATTAATATACAATAACCGTTCCTCGCTAATGCCACTGCAAGAGCTAGTTTCTGAGATTCTTCAATAATATTTGTTCCTGGCTTATATGCAAGTCCCGAAAATATAACCTGCTCAGAACTATCATTATTCTTCATAAACTCTTCAACCTGATACTTTAAATGCAAACGGTTTCCAATATCGGAAGCTCTACTGATAACTGCATCAATATTGACATCGCCAGCAAATAAAGCGAATGCTTGATTATCTCTTGGGAAACAAGGGCCACCATATCCAAATCCATATCTAAGATTTTTATTTCCGATCCGAGAGTCTGAACCTATTGCTTCTAAAATAATATCTGGATTACACCCTGCTGATCTAGAAATATCACCCACCATATTAGCATAGGCAATTTTGGCGGTAATGAAACAGTTCAGAGCAATTTTGGTGATTTCAGCTTCTTTCCGGTTCATACGATGAATAGAAGGTTGATTCTGAACAATAGATAAATATATTTTTTCAATCTCATTACCAATAAGCTTATCCTCTTCACCTATGAGTAAAATATCAGGTTTAACCAAATCACACATTACTGAACCCTGGGCAATAAATTCAGGATTATAAAAAACAGTATAGCCATAGGGCCGCAGCCTATCTTGTACGGTATCACAATATCCTGGCATAGTGGTACATCCTATAATGAGACGCTTTGATTCATTTGGGATTGAAAATTGAATAAGCTGATCTACAACATTATCTATTTGGGAGTGGTCAAACCGGCCATTTGATTTTGATGGGGTGGCAACAAATAGAAATAGTATATTAGAATGTATCAATCCCATTTTTATATCTATGGTGGCAATAAGATTATTCGATCGAGTCAAATAATTTTCTACATCAGGTTCTAAAGAAACTAATGTCCTATCATTTACCGAACCGATATATTCTTCATTCACATCTACACCAACTACATTATAGCCCTTATTTTCAAGCGTGAGCGCAAAACACAAGCCCAGTTTCCCAATACCTATAACTGTAATAGGTGTCATTTTAGTATTATGATCTAAAATAAATATAAATCAAATCCGATAGATTGCGTTTTTTCCCTATAAGACTTGCAATCTTGTTGTAACGATATAGGTCAATTATTTTTTTTTGTTTTCTATATTTTAATATACTTGTTAAACGCTTGTACCATTCTTCATTAAAGAAAGGATTTGGGAAAAAATATTGTTTATTATTTTCTAAAAGTATTTTATTAATCCAAAAAAATATTTTCGATAAACTATACTCATTCAGGTCTTCGTACTCTTTATTAACCAATTTTGAGTGAATTATTGAATTAACTTTATCTGGATATAATCCCAATTCATTAATTATCTTTATCCTATTCGCATCAATAATTTTGGAAAAATATTCCCAGTTTTCTGAGCACAAACTTCCTTCTCTTTTCCTTACTTTCATTAATATATCTGGTAGTATATGGAAATGTGTAACAAATGATAATCTTGAAAAAAGATCATAATCTTCTGCACCGAGCTGATTGTTATAGACAGGGTCCATATTTTGCACTATATCCTTTTTGTACATAACTGTAGAATTACAAATATTATAAAAAGCAAAATAACTCATTGCTTGGTCTTCCGGTATAGATCTACGTACAGCTTGTCCAATATAGTTAGAATTAGCATCAATAAAATCATGTTGACTAGCTACTACACCTATATCATTATTTTCTAAATAATCGATCTGTTTTTCAAATCTTGTATTTACAGCGACATCATCTGCATCAATAATTGCTAAGTACTTTCCAAGTGAATGTTTTAATGCCAAATTACGAGATTGAGAGACACCCTGATTGAACTTATGTTGAATTATTTTTATACGATTATCGCTAAAAGAATTAATCACATCCATTGTATTATCAGATGAGCCGTCATCTATAATAACCAATTCAAAATATTTATAAGTTTGGTCAAGAACACTTTGTATAGCTTCTTGAATATAGTCTTCACAATTATAGACAACCATATTGACCGATATGAGATTTTGGGTCAAATGGGATTCAACTAAAATAATTTATACTTGTAAGAGGAAAAAATATCAATAAGTAACCTCATAGATCCCCAAAAAAATATATTATTATTTAAATACATTCTTAATAAGTACCTATTTTCCTGATACTGAGATCGATAGTCATACTCGGACATAATTTGTTTTAAATATTTCTTTTTAAATTTTTTCTTATTCGAATGAATATTATTGAGTCTCTCGAAGAGCAAGTTAAATACCTTAATTATTTCTTCTAAACTATCATATGTCAATGGTTCTTTTCTCCAACAAATAATATTTAAATATTGTTTCACTTTTTCAATATCATCCTCCTTTATTCCTAAACCATAAGCAAAGTTAATAAAAGCCAACTGATGTTTTTGAACCTGTAAAGCTTGTTTTTTTATTGATGTTTGCTCGGAATGTGATCTATATAATGTTAAATATTCATCAAGATTATCACATTCATAGCCATTTAAGTATAACCTAAGCCATAAATCATAATCTTCTGCTGGTTCATAATTTTGTTTGTATCCTCTTATATTTTGCACCACTTCATTTCTATACATAACTCCAGGATCTCCGACAGGCACATGTCCTGAAATAATAGAAAATAAATTATTTTTTAGACCAATAGGCCATCTGACTCTTTTAATTTTTTCACCTATTGAATTTATGCACCAATACTGAGATCCAACTGCTGCAACTTCTTCACGGTTATCTAAAAATTGCACTTGTTTTTCTATTCTATTATTAACCATCATATCATCCTGATCTAAACGCGCTATATATTTCCCACTAGCCATATTTAATCCAATATTTTCAGATTCAGCCTGCCCAATATTTGAATCATTTTTTTTAAAAATTATTCTATCATATTTAAATTTTTCTATAATCTCCAATGTATTATCCGTGCTAGCATCATCAATAATGATTACTTCAAAATCATTGTAGCTCTGGCAAAGAATGCTATTGATTGCTTTATATAAATATTTTTCTCCATTATGAACGGGTATTAAAACCGAGACTTTGGGCATTAGATTACTCTGAAAATATTTTTTTTAGCAGGAAGAAACTAATATGCTTTATCAAACATCTGTATGGAATCAATAACAGATTGCAATTGATTTTTTGACATATCTACGAAAAGCGGAATTGTAACAATTTGTTCAGCTATTATATCAGCAGTTGGTAAGGGTCCTTTAACAAATTGATTAAAATATGTATGATGGTGGTTAGGTGAATAATGTATTCCTGTATCAATACTATTTTGTTTTAAATGTTCAATAAATTTTCCCCGAAGATTATTTTTTATTCTTAGGATATAAATAAATGGGACGGTTTCTTTGTAATCTATTTCTAATACTCTTACCGTTTTCAATTTTTTAAAATTTTCATCGTATTTAATACAAATCTCACGTCTTCTTTCAATAAAGGTCTCTATTTTCTTTAACTGTGTTATTCCAATTGCAGCACAAAAATTTGGCATGTGATATCTGTATCCTTTTTCTGTAATATCATATGTCCATTGGCGTTTACCTTTATATCGAAACCAGGTTTCTTTATCTATACCAAGGATTCTTTTTTTTCGCATTATATCAGCAATTTTATCATCATTTGTTGTAACTGCACCTCCTTCTCCACAAGTGATGACCTTTATTGGATCAAAACTAAAACAGGTAGCATATCCAAAGCTGCCTATATACTTCTCCTTATACTTGCTGCCAAAAGCATGTGCAGCATCCTCTATAATAATTATATCATATGAATCAGCAATATCAAGTAACTCATCCATATCAGATGATTTCCCACAATAATGAACAGGCATTATTGCCTTAGTTCTATAAGTTAAACGCTTTTTGACATCTTGTATGTCTATGGATAAATCTTTGATTCTAGATTCACAAAATACTGGGGTTGCACCCGTAAAAAATATTGCCTGGATGCTGGCCGCATAAGTGATAGATGGTACAATAACCTCGTCACCTTCCTTTATACCATAACTAT
Source organism: uncultured bacterium (assembly GCA_964399095.1). Lineage (GTDB taxonomy): Bacteria > Fidelibacterota > Marinisomatia > SCGC-AAA003-L08 > D37C17 > TMED161. The sequence goes on from CAYNPP010000006.1 coordinate 11,364, forward strand.
CTAAAGCTAAATGAATAGCGTTAGTACCTGTATTTGTTGCAATTACATGTTTTGCGCCAATATATGATTTAATCTTCTCTTCAAAATTATGTGTAGTTTCACCCATACCTAACCAACCAGAATTAAATATTGGTTTAATTGCATTTAATTCTTCAGTACCAATCGATGGTTTTGAAATTGGTATCATATAACTAATTGAGGGATTTTTCTGTATACATATAAGTTCCTGATCTATAGGTATGAAATTGAGTCTTCATTAACATCAATACCTGTTCATTTGAGTTCATATTTACCTGAGAACTCTTAATAGAAAACATCGAAAATGATACCGCAATAACCATCTACATAGATCTTTCTTAGTGGCTTCTAACTAAATTAGTTGAATTACAACTTCAGAAATCGTTGAACTCCTTTTCTTGTGACCGGTTCAAAGTAGTCATTCTTGATGGAGGCACTTAATTCCTGGTGCTCTCTTACTTCTTCAACAGATCGATTCATAAATGCATCTACCGCTTCCGAGATTTCTTCCGGAGATCTACAACTTCGCCACAACTCATTCGGTACAGATTCAGGAATTGGATCATGTGCAAGACCACTTAGAGTCTCCACCACAATCACAGGAACACCCATAACCACTGCTTCTAATCCCACACTAGACATACCAGTGATAAGTAAGTCTGACTTTCTTATCTCTTCAGGAGTGGTATTTCCTCCCTCCTGAATTCTGGGTGACCATTTATCACCCAGGCAGTTTTTAAGTATGTCAAGTTGTACTGTGGGATGGGGTTTTAGGATAAACTTCAACTCTTTGTTCTCAACCAGTTCCGAATCAATTACCTGTTCCAAAATATTGACCGATTCATCTACCATCGTGGTAAGTGCCATAAGAATTCTATAATCTTCAAAACTATTTTTGCTAGCTACCCCATTATCCCAAAGATGACCAAACCGGAAGGCTGGGGCTGTTTCGGTCCGAAAAGGTTGGTCTGTGTAATTCATTTCGCAGCTGAATTTTTCACCGATTGTAGCGATTGTTGCCGGGGCAACACCGTATTGTATTTCACTTTCGGAAGGCCGAAGCTGAAGCTCCATGGCCCTTGGTGCATAACCGATGTAACCCTTCCTGAGTGTATCGGGGAAATAGGTGTGAAAACCCAAATTCCATCCCTTATCCAGCGGTTGCCCTTCCCACCAATCAATAACCAAAGAAAGATTGAACGATTTTTCTTTAAGACGCTTTGCAAAACGATAATTGAGAAGCCCTTCCAAGGCACTCTCATTCACTCCATTGGAAAGAAGTTCCTCCCTGATCAAAGGAGAGAAATTGAATCCCATGACTTCTTTAGAAGGTGGCTTGATAAACCAGACTCTAAACAGGTGGAGCAAACTAAACAGCAAATCAGAAAAAGTCAGATAATCTTCTTTTATAAGGAAATTTCTTTCAGAAGTTCTAAGCTTGTTGTAAGCTGGCTCAAATTCATCATCTCTCATCATAACAAGTGTAGGGACAAAATAAGTTATCTGCTTCTGTTCTTGACTTAATTTATCCCACAGACCATTATAGTAACGTTCCTTTGTAATAAAATTAGGAAATACAAACTGATCAATGAGGATAAGGTCACTTCTAGGAGGGCCTGTAGCTAGGTTTTTAGTTTTCATTGCTGCTTTAAACTGCAATCTTTTTTTCTTCCACATTTCAGAAATAGATCCTAGTGATTTCCAAATGTAATATTTGAAACTAGGTAATTCGTAATCTGGCCCATCTATTTCAAATCTATGCCCCTCTTTTTCTTTTAGTTTTTTTATTAATTTGAATAGTTCAGAAGAGTCAACGATAACTTTTTTAATGGTTGTACCAGAATGCATTAGTTCAATAATTAAATGTATACAACAGAAGTGATAAAACAATGGCGACTGCAGAGTGTTTCTGCTTGCAGGTAATTCTACGCACCAATCTAATTTATCGAACAAAATCTCAGATATTTCACCAATTAGTTGGTTAAAGTCACCACCTTTGTTGAAACTAATTTTTTTAAGAGTCTCAAAAACTTCAGGATTTAAACATACATTTTGACGTAAATCAAGTATCATTTAATTAAATCTTAATTTTTATTAACTATACTAAACCAATCTGCGCTCGTACCATTTTATCATTTTTTTCAGTCCATCATCCAGATTAATTCGATATTTCCAGCCTAAATCCCTTTCAATTTTTGTAGCATCCCCATAAGTACCAAATTGGTCACCCGGTGTTGAGTTAGAATATTCAACTGATATCTCATAAGGTATATAAGCAACAATTTTATCAATCAAATCCTTAATAGTAGTTTTTACATTTGTAGAAACATTATAACATCGATAACCTGATTGATTAACTCTAAGAGATATAATGAAAGAGTTAATAATATCATCAATATACACAAAATCTCGAAATCTTTCTGGACTTCCTTTCACTAATATATGTTTATTTGTTAAAGCCTGGGCAAGAAAAATGCTTACCATTCCTTGTTTTAAATTTTCCATATTTTGTCCAGGCCCATATACATTGAATAATCTTAATGAAATAATATCAATATTATTTTTTGAGTAAATCTCTAGATAATGTTCACTAGCTAATTTACCCACAGCATAAAATGATACTGGCAAAGTTGTTGCTTCCTCTGTAATCGGTATATCAGGTTGATCCCCGTAAACTGACATTGTGCTTGAATAAATAAATTTTTTACATTTTGTCATCAGAGCATATTGCAATAATAATAAAGTAGATTGGGCATTAGTCTGAAAATCATATAATGGATCCTCAAAGGATAGCTCTGCTGAAGCTTGACCTGCAATATGAAAAATCGCATCAAATTGATAAGAATTCAACTGATCGATAATACTTTCATCCTGACAATTCCCCTCAATAAAAATAACGCCTTCAGGTATATTTTCACGAAGACCATTACTTAGATTATCAATTGTTACAACACTATGTCCTTCATTAATGAGCCTTCTGGCTAATGCACTGCCAATAAAACCTGCAGCACCTGTAACTAAATAAAACTTATTCAGCATTTAAGTTATATACCACCGATTCTCATCCTGATATTATCTATAATCAGATGACCTTTATATTTCACAAATCTTTCCCCATCATTCTACTCCAATACTAACTTCACAAAGATGAAGTTTAATCCAGATAATTCAGAAACCACCATATCTGAATTTGAATCCCCAAATAGGGCACCTATTGCTTGCTTCCCAACTATTTTTGTAACCCTAGCCATTTTGTAATCTTTTAAAACGAACTTCCGTAAATATTAGGAAATATTTCAGTAATCCTTTTTCTACTAAAAACTTACCTGAATAGACTCTTAAACTACAAAAAGCCGCAAGCACTTTTTATTAGCTTCTTTTATTAAATCCAATACACTACGAATAAAGTAGTATCCCATTAATCTCTTATCCACAATTTCAGAAAATCTTGCAATGGCTTGTTTGATTTATGCCCCAGAGTTTTTATGGGGATTTATCTTTTAAAAGTAATATGTGAATTTATGATACATTAAAACATCGCAGTTCACTGTGTGATAGAGAATCATTCTATCAACGTTTTCTTGAGGCTCACCCTCCAGAGTATGATCAGTGGCTTCTGTTTCAACTCAATTCGAATCAAGGATTAGAGCGTTGCATTCAAAAATCGCAATCCGAAAAGTCAATCATTTATCAATGACCGGACCCTTTCAAGATCCCCTGGTGTATCCACAGCAACAGGGGAACCAGAAACCTCCACCATCAAAACATCAAAACCCATCTCAAGTAGACGTAGGAGTTCCAAATCTTCAACCGATTCGAGTGAAGATTTCTTCCTTCGAGAACCATAATCCAATAGAATCTCGCGGGGAAAGGCATAAATAGACACCTGCTTCATGGCTGACTTGAATTCGTGCTGTTTCCCAGTAGGAATCGACGCTCGGCTCATATAAAGCAAGCGACCGTCTTCTCTGGTTACAATTTTTGGTATATTGGGACTTCTAAATTCTCTCTCTTCTATAATAGGACACATGGCACATATAACACTATTTTTATTGATTCCCGCAAAATCTATGACTTTTCTGATGTCAGCAGGATTGATCATGGGTTCATCCCCCTGAACGTTCAAATAAATATCTGCGTAATTTTCTTGCGCAACCTCGCATACTCGGTCAGACCCAGTCAGGCGAGCCCTGCTCGTCATTATAGAAGAAATACCATGTTCACCACAATGATTACTAATTCTCTCATCATCAGTAGCCACCAACACATTTTTTACCCCAACGGCAAGAGCACATTTCTCCCACACACGTTGAATCATTGATTTTCCGTTTATATCGGCTAACGGCTTTCCTGGGAAACGTGTAGACTCATATCGAGCTGGAATGACAACCAGTAATTCTGTCATTTCAAAATTGGTGAGTAGATAGAATCTCTACACAAGTTATAACCGAAAGTTCTATAAAACATAAACAAAAATCTACCATATATGACTTAAAATATCAGTTACTATGTAGCTACCATCCATAAGAGCACAATCAAGGAGATCCACAAAAAGGTTTTTCATAATATCTCTATTTTATTATACTAGATATAATAAAGAATCTAAAGACTTTTTAGAACCCTAGAAAATTCATCGCGCCAATGTACGAGCCAATCATCATCAAAACGAGCGTATTGGTTCACAAATGCACTGCGTATTTCTTGCACCTCGCCGGCCTTCCACCAATTATTTGGATTTTCATATATTTCTATTACTTTCTCTGCAGCGGATTCCGGAGAAGTGTGTAAAACTCCTATTTTCTCTAGAGCATTAATGAGTGGCTTTACATTCTGCCTAAATGCAATTACACTTGGATCATAGAAACATATAGTTGGAAAATTGGAGGCAAGTGTTTCTAACCAGGTTGTGCCTACATAATTACATATATATAATGCGTATTCCCCATGATTTAGTCTCTTTTCTGGAACAATAGCATTCGCTTTCTTAAAACGGCCTCTTACATCCCATTCATAGTCTAATCTATAATATGAGATTTCCAAGTCTAAATGTTTTATTAATTTAACAAATTTTATGGTATCCTGAATTAGAACCAAATTGTTCTCACCTATGTGATAATAATTTAATTTGTATAAATATTTAGGATAGTTAACACAAGTAAGTAAGAGTTTATCAGTTTTTTCTAGTTTCCGCTTTTGAATTCTATGTGGGATTGGCAATGGACGAGTATTTTGGTCCTCACTCCATCCCCAGGTGTAGAAAAGGTCGCTTACTGATCGATCATATTTTTCTCCTTGGCACGATAGATCTATACCATAACCTCCACCATGTTGATGGCATAAAAGTCTTGTTTCCCTATCCCAATTTGCTAATGTGAACTTAAATGGTATATCTGAGTGTGTAGAATTTGCTGTATAGAAAAAAGGGGCGTAAGATTTCTCGGAACACTCCTTTAATGATTTAAAACCTTCTAAGAATACTACAGGGAGATATATTCTTAAAAACGCTTTGCAAGCTTCATAAAAATCTAATACTCTATTTTTAAATAAAGAGAGACGCCATACTTGATCTGTATATAGAGGTACTGGCTGGTCTACAAAAAAAATAATTGTTTGAGCTAAACCTCGTAGCCTCCATGTTTTATAAGTTTCATTTATCTTACCAGATATTCCAATCCTTTGGTTTAAATGGTACTCATTATGTATTTGGATTGGGTTTTTATTCTTCATAATGGTAGAATAATTTTGTATACAATTTATTTTTGATGGTATCTCAATATTTCTTAATTGACCATTATCTTTTATTATTCTTAAATACCTATTAATACTATCATTAAAACTATCTTTAATACAATTTTTTTGAAAATCATCTATATCTGATGATAAATCTAAAATTGGATTTTGATGATTAATTATCCAATCATCACAGTGTAACCAACGATCATAAAAAATTTCAATAAAATTAAATACCCAATTCCCCAATAATTTTTCATACTGTTTACTATTCCATTTAATTTTATGATATTTATTTAATTCATCATTTAATTCAGGAAAAATATTTTGATATATTTCTTCGCACTCAATTTTTGCTTTAGAAATCTGAGCTATATTCCAAAAACCTATAGTTCCTTTTTTCAAAATGATAGATTACTATAAAGAAGGATTATTATCTAACAACAGGTCATATTAAGCATTAAATATTTTATCAATTTTTTCTATTCATTTTTTATAAGAAAAATTATATCTCCATATTGCAGTAAATCTGATAATATTTTTATTTGGTTTTCCAGTTTTATGAATTAAATCAGAATCCATAATAATTGAATTACCTGATATCGTTTCCTTTTTTATCCGTTTAAATGACTGTAATTGTTCATCAAGTTCTATATAATACGCCCCTCGTTTATCCACATTTACTTTCTTTCTAATAGATGAAAGATTTTTTTCATGATTAGTAGCACCTGATAAATGACTACCCTCTAAAAGTTCTATCATTCCGGCTATTCCCATGTTTTCTGTGTTAAAAGGTGTCCACACAACACATGGAAATATATTTTCTAGTCCTCGGTAAAAATAATGAGAATCTTGATGCCAACCAAGATGCTCTCTATCTTGCTTAGGGAGCATTATTAAAAACTGAAAGTTGTTTGCTTCAACATAAAGCTCCTGGCCTTTGTAGGTCAAAAAACCCATTAAAATACTTTCTATATTATCATTATTAAAAATATCCATAATCTCTTTTGATGAATTCAGTTCATCATAACATTTGCCAGCAAAGTTTGGATTATCTGCATATAAATCAATAATGTATTGATCTAATTCAATTAATTCCCCTGAATATTTATATACTTTTGAAATGATGTTAAATGCTTCCACAATTGATTCGGGAGTAAAAAGAATGTGCTCGAACCAACCCTTTTCCTCAAACAAATTATAATTATTTATTATAAATCATCTCCAAATGTTTTATCTTTGCTTTTACAGCCAATAATATAGTTGCTTGGTACGCCATTATAACCTTTAAAAAGGATTTCAAAATTATTTATTTGCTTTCCGAGTAAATTTGTGTCTCGTTTCATTATATTTTCAAAAAGAGTCCTTAATTCTGATTCAATGGTCTCAATTTTCTTAGTCGTACGTGCATGGCGTTTTTTAAAAAGTTCTTTTACACTTTTAAAATAATCTAAAAAACTAATACTCAGTTTATTAATATTAATTTCTTGCCCATATATATAATCATTTAACCCACTATTTTCCATCAAGTTTTCTAGTGTAGTATTTGCTTCTTCGCAATTATTGTAAAATGACAAAATCGTCTCCTCATCTTCATCACATGCAATTAGAAAATAAAAATTTGCTATAGCCGAAATATGGGGGAATTCTTCAATTATTTCTGCTCCACCTTTTTTGTGAACTCCATTGATTAGATTTTCAATTCCAATAGAAGGATAAGATGAATAATATTTTATTTGTTTTTTCTTAAACCAATTTATTATATCTAATATGCTAATACCTTTGTGTTTAGGATTTGTATAAAAATCATGAACAATCTGCTTTATTGATCGGCCACCGTATTTAGAAGCCCTTGACAAAGTTTCTGCAAACAATATCGGAGAGACTTTTATAATTTGGTCATAGTCTCCGCTTGTTAGACAATCCAAAATCATACGCTGAAGACTTCTTTGCAAATGGGATGAATCAAAAGCAAGTTGTAAAACAACAAATCCATCTTCTTTAAGATTTTGGACAAGAATATCAAAGCACTTTTCAGGATTTTCAGTGTGATGAAAAACTCCTTCTGAGATAACTATATCATATAAACCATTTGGTTTAAAGTCGAATATTGAACAATGATGGATTTTTTCAATTGAATCTTCAAGTTTAAAATTTTGAAAATAACCTTTTGTTTCCTTAATAGAAAGATTATTTAATTCAACTAAGGTTAATTTAGATCCCCACTTTGCATAACAAATATCTTGTTCACCTGTTCCTGATCCTAAATCTAAAATTCGACTGTTTTCAAAAAGTTTTATAGGAAAATTCAATTTAAACTGAAAAAGTGATTTCCTTTTTTCTAAATGGGCTTGAATAGTTTTATCATTCAAATTTATAAATGAAGGACTGGATATCTTATAATTTGATAATACAGACCGCTCGACATTAATCAAGTTATTAGATTTTTCTATATTCCTCATTAATATTTATAGAATTCACAACCAACAATTAGACTTAAGATTTATAAATGGAATAACATACTTTTCAAATATATTAAAGGTGCAAAATAGATAAGATAGGTTCATTTTTTATGGTAGATAGTATATGTAGTACCAAGTCCATTATAGCCATGAAATAAATATTTTATTTGAGATAGATCGAATTCTTCATCATTTTGGACTTTTTGGACAATCATATCTAATATACGCAATAACTCTTGCAACGTGGATTCTAATAAATCCATTATATAATCCAAATTTGATTCACTTATTTTCCTTATTTCATTAAGGATAATATTCCATTGCTTTTTTTGCTTCTTAAGATAAATATTAGACATAATATTATTTTGTAGCATCGAGTTTAGGGTTTCAATTCCTTCTTCAATATATTCTTCCAATTTTTCAAATTTGGAAAAGAAATCTGAAAAAACATCTAGATCACTGCACTGTGCAAAAATATATCTTAAACGGTGTAGGCTTAAAAAAGTTTTATAGATACTTGATGTCCTTGAGATTGTTTCAAAATATGGAGAATCTACAACAAATGGTAAATCAGTATTTGGCCAAGAAGAGTAAAATTTTAAACCAAATTCTTCTGCCCAATCGTCAAGTTTTTTACAAGATATTCCAAAATATGCAGGATTAATGAGATAATCATTTATAACGCTTTGCGCAGTCCTGTTTCCGTATTTAACTGATCTTTTAATATGCCCCCCAAACATTTTTAATGCAATTTCATATATCTCTGCCTCACTTATTTTGGAGTTCGCTCTAATAATCGCTCGATGAAGCAATCTTTGTATCAGTCCAGAATCCTCAACATATCCTAAAATAATAAAACCACCAGGTTTAGTTGAATTCGCCATCCTTTCGAACATCCTTTTCTGGTTAGGCACATGGGCAATAACACCAAAACTAACTGCTAAATCATATGAGCATCTCTTTATTTTAAAACTATCAATATCTCCTATTTCAAATTTTAAATATTTCTTATCTATATTGAACATATCTCTTAATTTTTTTTCACGCTTTATTGAGTCATTATTAAAATCAAATCCATTTACTAATGCACCCCACTTGTTTAGAATAATATCTAATTCACCAGTACCACAGCCGAAATCAATGATTTTTTTTCCATCAAATAGTGAAATTGGAAAATGGAGTTTCCAAAAAAATAAATTGATGTGGTGACTTAAATATTTATTAAATACTTCTTCATTTTCTATCTTAATCTTCGATGGACTAACTTTTTTAAATGCATCAAGAACATCTTTTTTAAATTTTTTATTATTCCTATTCAATATTTATATTATGTTTTCCTGGATATAATAAAATTATTTAGGATTAGTCCATCTAAATCACTATTGACAAATACTTCGATAGCTTCTTGTGTGGTGTTGACTATAGGATGTCCATGTAAATTAAAACTGGTATTCAACAGCGCTCCTCTCCCTGTTTTTTTCTCAAATTCCTTTATAATATCATATAAAATTGGGTTAGCTCCCCTGCACAAAATTTGTGGTCTAGCACTTTTGTCAGCTGGATGACAAGCTGCTTTCATTGCTTCATACCCCTCTTGGGTAGTTTCAAATCCAATTGTCATATGAGGCGATTCTATACCTTTTGGATTAATGATGTATCGTTCAACATAAGTATCCAAAATGATAGGAGCAAAAGGCATCCAGAAATCTCTATTTTTTATTGAAGAATTTATTCGATCTTTAATTGCAAGATTAATTGGATCAGCTATAATTGAGCGATTACCCAATGCTCTTTGGCCAAATTCCATCCGTCCTGAACATCTTGCTAAAATTAGACCTTTAACCAGAAGATTCGAGATATTTTCAGGATCCGTATTATCATCAATTTTGAATTTTTCAGTATCCAAATATTTTTGCAATTCTTCAAAGTTTTTATCTTTAGCATCAGGACCAAGATTTAAATGAGGTAATGATAAAATTTTCGAACTGTGCCAATTTTTTCCGCCTGAACGAGTTAAATCTTCAGCAACACAAAAAGCTGAACCTATTGCTAATGATTCATCACTCGCGGAACCACCGATAAACATGTTCTTTAGCTCAGGCATAATAGCTAGCTTGCCAAGTGCTTTTATATTCATTGCTACACCGCCTGACAAGACAATTTTATTAATATTAAATTCTCTTATACAATTTGAAACCCATTTTTGGAGCATCTCCTCCACCCAAGTCTGTAATCCCCATGCTATATTATCAAATCGAATTCCCTCCAAGCGTTCTTTAAACCAGAAATAACTATCAGTTGGTTTTATATTCCACTTAAACTCGATTCCATCAACATGAAGTGTCTCACGAAAAATATTCAAGGCATTTTTACCATATTTTGCTTTCCCGTACGGTGCCAACCCCATAAGTTTATATTCATGCTCGTTTGGTTTCATGCCTAACAATAAAGTCATATATCGATATATGCGTGCAATAGCACACTGGTCTGTCTTATAGTGTCTAGTATAAGATCCATCAACATCAAAAACACCTACACTAGCATTGATTCCATCTCCCCATCCATCTACGGTTAATGCAAGTATGGGTTCCTTGCGAAAAGAAGAAGCATAATAGGAATAATATGCATGAGCACGGTGGTGGTCAACTTTATATATTTTCTTTTTTGATATATCCAAATGTTCTGCGAACAAATCAGAACGTTTTTGTAAATATAATTTTTGGCCATCATCATTTTTATGCAGATTTTTCCAGAATTCTGAAGGGTACATTTCAAAATCTACCTTCATAGGAAAGATATCAAAGAGCGATTTAGGTTTCTTATCTGTTTTATCAATTAAATATGGCTTCCAACGCATAT
>CAYNPP010000006.1:22532-25198 GCA_964399095.1 uncultured bacterium
AGCGATTTAGGTTTCTTATCTGTTTTATCAATTAAATATGGCTTCCAACGCATATATTGTTCTATAAGGTAATCATTAATTGTCCATTGACTCTTTCTTACTAAATGATCTTCATATGGACTAATAAGACTTGCAATTGCTACTGCATCTAAATCTTTTGGTTCTAAGCCAGCTTCACTTAAGCAATAGGCAATGGATTGCTCAGGGAATTCTTCATCATTTTTTATTCTTGTGAATCGTTCTTCATGTGTAGCAGCAATTATTTGATCATCCATAAAAAGACTTACAGATGAAGGTATACTTTGATAAACTGATAATATTTTCAACTTCTTTGCCTATCATTTATTGGAGATAATTCGAATGCCATATAGCAATAATTACTTTTTTTAGAATAGATGATTGCAAAAATAAAATAAAATATTAAGAGAAATGGATACCAACAAATCATCCAAATTAATTTGATTGCAGTTCGTACTATTATAGGAAAAAAATTAAAAATTCTAATAAGAAATTTTAAAATTGGACGAGTTTGGATATCATATACTTTCCAAGCAAATTTTCTTAGACCATGATAATCATTAATTATATCAAACCCCTGATTTTGAAAAAACTCATACCATTCTTTATCTGTTTTGGACATTGCAATAATTTCATCATAGCGACCATTATCTAATTCAGCAAAGTATTTTGCTTTATTACCTGTCATTTTTCTACTATTATGGTAGCAAATGAAAGAATCATCAAATTCCGAATTGTAAGCCAAAATAAATATTTTTCCATTTGGTTTTAATATTCTGTACGCTTCTTGGATACTTTTCTCATAATCTTTCAAACCATGGGGAGTATAAAAAAAAATAGCATCCGTAGAATTATCATTAAGTGGGATATTCTCGTATTTTGTACAAATAGCTTTTTGGACATATCCAATTTCTAGCATTTTATCAATATGACTTTGTTTCGCATCAAATGCGTAACTCACATGAGGATATTTTATTTTTTTAACTTTTGGAATAATATTCTTGCGGTGTGTGTCAAAAATATCACTTTTATTTAAACTGGTAATTAGATAGCGATCAAATGTAACGGGAAAATATCCTCCATGCATGATATAACTAAAAACACCATCACCTGACCCAATTTCTACAACTTCGTCTGGCCATTGGAAATTGAGTAAAAGGCTTGCTGTTAGAGTATCATTTACAGCATCAAATGGTTTTAAAAAATATATATTTAAATAATTCCAAAGTAATCTAGATGTCCTAATTATACTTAGCGATTGAGTTGATATCATCATAGAGTTGGATAATTCTTCTTGAAGTGTTAGAGAGATATTGTTTATCGATCTCTTCATTAATCCAAATATTTAATATTTTTTTTGAAAGATCATTATCAATAAACTTTTTATTTTTATTAATTAAATTAAAATCAAAAAAAAATCCTAGACTTGGGTACCAACTGCTTATTTTGATATTTTCATTCAGTAGCGATTTCAAAATCTGATCTCTATTATTAATCAATAAATTAAATCGCCAAGGAACAGTTTCATCGGATCTATGAAGGAAATTAAAATTATTATCAGAGAAATAATTTTCTAAAAATTTATGATTATTTCTACGAATATTTATTATGTATTCAATATTATTAATTTTAGGAACTAATTTTTCTCTGTAAGACTCATCAAAAGAATAAATGAAATAGTACGCATATTTATCAATAAGCTTTTTAAACTTTTTTTTTAGTTTAGAATATTCATGTTGTAAAAAATATTCATTGTAGTATCTAGTGTGGAAATAATTAAACCTAAATGTATTGTGATAATTAATTTTGTTAAACCTTGGAAGTTTTTCTTTTAATAACAATATCTTTTTATAAATATGATTAGAATTTGTGAGGATAGCGCCTCCATGCCCAATATCAACTGTCTTTCCAGTCCCAAAACTAAGTATTGATAAATCTCCAAAAGATCCTATTGGTTTTGTATCAATTGATCCACCTTGACCTGTCGCTGCATCTTCAATATGTACAACATTATTATTATTGCAATATGATTCAATCTCTTTGATATTACATGGGATACCAAACGGATGGATAGAAATAATACAATCTAATTTAATATCTATTTTCTCCATATTGATTCCAAGCCCCGAATCTTTTACTTGAAGTAATATGGGGTTTGCACCTGCTAATAAAACAGCTAATAATACGTTTGGACAAATATTATCTTGAAAGCCAACATTTTTTCTATTTAGCTCATAGCATTTTATTGATAAGTATAACGCGGTTGTGCCATTACCAACCAAGACACAATAATTCTTTCTATGCAAACTACATAATAATGCTTCAAGGTAATTATTACTATTTCCCAATTTGTTGTGACCGATTTATATAATTTTCAATTTTTACTTTCCTGCCATTAATGACTGCTGTCTCATCCAGGGCTGTCTTTCTAGGATAATAACAATTTTTACAGGGTTTAATTTTTCTAAATCCGTTATCATCTTGATGAATTTCCCTCACTTTTTCAAATTCTTTACCATGCCACATTTCATAAATTGTCTGTTTGTTCGCATCTCCTATCTCTACATCCATAAAATCATCACTACTGCACATTGTCGCTTTTCCATTAGATCCTATAACTATTCTTTGGTAATGCTGCGGACAAGCAA
>CAYNPP010000007.1:0-377 GCA_964399095.1 uncultured bacterium
CGTTCCGCCCATGGTAAAAGATGGTCTTATAATTACAGGAAACCCTGTATCTTTAATTACTTGCTGGGCCTGCTTGTATGTATTGACAAACCCACCCCTTGCGGTTGGGATGCCAGCCTTGTCCATTATTTCTTTAAATTTTTCTCTGTTTTCAGCACTTTCTATAGCCTGTACATTTGCACCAATAAGCTCGACATTGTATTCCTTAAGCACGCCATCCTTATGTAACTCCATGGCAGCGTCTAGTCCAGTTTGACCGCCAACAGTAGGAAGGATCGCATCCGGCCTTTCCTTTTTTATTATAGCAGTGATTGATTGTGTGTTTATAGGTTCAAGATATGTTGATGGGGGTGGTGTCAGTGATTGGCCATTATGGA
>CAYNPP010000007.1:387-2812 GCA_964399095.1 uncultured bacterium
GCGTTCCTTTTCAATAATGGATGCTATCGCCTCTGTTGTAATTGGCTCAAGATATGTTGCATCAGCCAGTTCCTTATCCGTCATAAATGTTGCAGGGTTTGAATTTACTAGAATTACTCTGTACCCCTCTTCCTTTAAAGCTGTACAGCCTGGGTTCCTGAATAATCAAATTCACAGGCCTGCCCAATAATTATTGGGCCTGCTCCAATAATCAATATAGAATTGATGTCACCTCTCTTAGGCATGTATCTTCTCTGTTTCCATTAGCTTAATAAAATTGTGAAAGAGGTACCTAGAGTCATGAGGACCGGGGCTTGACTCAGGATGATGCTGAACTGAAAATGCCTTTAAATCAGCACACTCAATCCCTTCAATTGTCCCATCATTGAGATTTGTGTGGGTTATTGTAGCATCCTTTGGAAGCCCTTTATCTGATACGGCAAATCCATGGTTTTGACTTGTTATTTCAATTATATTTGTTTGTAGATTTTTTACTGGGTGATTGCATCCTCTATGACCAAACTTCAGTTTAAATGTTTTTGCGCCAATGGCTAAAGCAAGGATTTGATGCCCCAGGCAAATTCCAAAGATTGGTTTTACTCCAAGTAGCTCTTTTACCGTTTGAATGGCATATGTACACGCCTCTGGATCTCCAGGGCCATTAGATAAAAATAATCCATCTGGATTATATTCAAGAATTTCATCTGATGTGGTATCTGCTGGAAACACTTTAATTTCACACCCAAAATCTTTAAGGATTCGAAGAATATTGAGTTTTATTCCAAAATCTATGGCTGCAATTTTATATCCATTACTATCGGTAGACTTACAAAAAGTATATGCCTCACTGCAGGTGACATCCTTGGCAAGATCAAGCCCATTCATGTTAGGAAGCTCATCTAAATAATTCTTTAAATTAGGAAGTTGCGTTTCATCAGAACAAATAACAGCGTTCATAGCTCCCTCATCCCTGATTAGTCTTGTTATCATTCTTGTATCAACATCTTGAATACCAACAACTTCATTCTCATTGAGATATGAATCTAATGATGATACAGAGCGAAAATTTGATGGAAAGTCACAGGCCTGCTTTACTATAAATCCAGCACATTGTACCCTACTACTTTCTACATCCTCATCGTTAACTCCATAGTTCCCTATATGAGGATATGTCATATTGATAATCTGACCGCTGTATGAGGGATCCGTAAGAATTTCCTGATAGCCTGTCATCCCTGTATTAAAACAAACCTCTCCACCAGTTAATCCTATTTTTCCAAGTGAGTGCCCCTCCAATATTTGTCCATTTTCAAATAATATTTTACATTTTTTAAGTTTCATGTTGCCCTATAAAAAAATAGCTCCAGAGCGGAGCTATTTATATGCCTATATTATATAATTTGTGCATAGCTAAAATTAAATAAATATTAGCATTTCACAAAGCAGAATAATATGATTTTAGTATGGTAATGCTATTATTGCAATAGAAAATATATTACTATTCCTCTTTTAGTTCTTCATCCCATCTATCACTATTTTTTGTTTCTTCTTCTAGTCTCTTAAATGCCTGCTCACCCAAAAACTTGCTGTATAGCGCTTCGTCTCTTTTTATTGCAGCCGCAGTTGCTTGTTTAACCTTGTCCTTGCTCCAGGCAACTCTAACAACAAATGTATTATCATTCAAAAAACAAGTATCATCTATCGAAGAGTATTCGAGTACCTGCTCAGCTACTTGCTTGATAACTGATTCTGTGTACTCGCTCGCCATAGCATTTCCATGTACACCACTCTCCTCCATATGATCTCTAAGTAATGAATTTACTCGAGAGCTAATCTGCTCTGCAAGTTCTGCTCTTGCCCTGGCTGTTGCAGCTCTTCGGGAAAGAGATGGATTTGCTTTGCGCGCCTCTCCAAATCCACATAGTTTTCCTTCAACGCAGGCGGCCTCTATGTACCATCTGCAACTTTCATATTTACCATATGCGCTGTTACTCTTTTGTTTACTTTTATTTGTTTTTTTATCTTTTTTTCCCCCAAATGGGAATCCGTAGCTTATGCTTGAGGTTGCTAGCATTATTGCTATTAATAAATAATATCTCATTCTACTCTCCTTTTTAACTATTAATAATTTGATTGACAATTAAAATAATATCAATCACATCTATTTGACCATCAAAATTCAAATCGGCGCATGCACATGAATTATCTCCATTAAGTATACAATTAATAATAAGAACAATATCAATGATATCCGTTGTTCCATCATTATTGGTGTCACCTGCAGTGCATCCACACCAGCTACCTGAGCAATCTCCTCCATCGCAATCTAAAGCTTCACAATTCAGTGTGATTCCCCATGCCCCTTCATCACACCAGCCATCACCGACCCATGAGTAATACATATACTCTACGCACTGGCCATCAC
>CAYNPP010000007.1:2822-21340 GCA_964399095.1 uncultured bacterium
CAGGGATGCCTCCTGTTGATGTTTCCTCTACTATACATAAATCCCCTGGCTGAGGATCTTCAGGAACACAAGTCCCCCCATTGCAGTCATCGGTGCACATCCAGTATGATTCATAAAAATAATTTTCATCACATGCGCATGTACTGGAGACACAAAACTCAGCATATTCAGAGTTCCCAAAATCAACGCACTCATATCCATTCTGACAGCCCGAGTCAAAACAACCTGCTGGATTTGAACCTTCACAATATGTTAAATCACATTGACCATTGCTACAAATCGAATTCGGAAGGGGCATGCAATCACATACCCACTCCATGCAATCACCATCAATCCATTGATTGACTAAATTATTTGATTGGTCGTAATCGAATGACATATTTACTGAGTAGTGGCAGCCACCTAGACCAACATCACAATCTCCCCAGATTGATACACAATCGCTGTCTTCGCTGCAGTTAGCATAATCTCCTGTATGCAATAAGCTGTAGTCATACTCAATTTCACTACATGTTAGCTCACTGTCATTGCATGCTTGCTGGCATTCACCAAGAGAATTATAAAAAGCATCTGAGTAATCAACTCCATCTACAATCCAGCCGCAACCAGATATCCCCTGGCATCCGCCATTGGCGTATCCATAGCCCATAAACATATTACAAACACCAAAAAATATGCCTGATAAATCCACGCAATCATCAGGGGAGTTTCCATAACAATCAACAAAGTTTCCATCCATGTCATAAAAGTCTGCGTTGCATCCTCCACAGTAGTTAGAGATGCACTCTACGGGGGTATTTATCTGGCATGTGTCCGCAACCTCACACGGGTCTGCAAAGCAAGATACAGGATAGTCACAGGCATCTGAAATTTGAATTTCTTCTATGATTGTTGCGCTGCATTCAACGCACTGATACTCTCCTCCAGAAACTATTTCTACATACCTGTTAACATATAGACTTAAATCTAAATTATTCTGATTAGTAAAAAAGTCTGAATAATTTCCGGATTCCTCCTCTAAATAATATTGTGCACAGACATCCATGCAAAATGATGCCTCCACAGCCCTTAGATATCCAAATGAATTACCAATCAACGATCCAAATAATATAAAATATGTTAATATATGTAAATAAATTTTCATCTAATTTCAACTTAATTTAATTATTATTCATAGTCAAACATTTTTGTTGTCTATAAAAGAAATGAAATCTTCGATAATTTTTATTTGTGTATTATCGTATTGCTCATCAACTAAAAGCTCAAGCGCTTCTTTCTTTGCATCTTCCGGGGTTCTTCTTGGTTTATCTTTTCCATTATGTGAATCAGTCTTTATTATAGAGCGTGCTATTTGTTCTCTTTTCTCAGAATCTAAATTCTCTGTATAATTTCTAAACAATAGCCTTACTCCAAGTTCTTTTATTCTTGAATTATTTAAATTATTTAATAATGCTGTTTTACCATCATAGCTAGCTAAATGAAATTGCTTCATTTGAATAAACTCTTCTTTTGAAAATAAACCTCCAGAATAAATTGATGCATCAATATCTAAATTGATAATTTCATCATATTCATGGTTAATTTTTGAATCTATAAAATTGTTAAATACCTCAAAATTATTTTCAATCCATGTAATATTATTTCTAACGTTATTTATTCTGTCCTTACCTAAAACAAAATTATATGATTTATCCCACGGCATTATAAACGATGGCTCACCTTCTTTCCTCATTAATACCCTTGGCGTCTTATCTTCATTATTAAAATAATCAGCAATATTTGGATAATCGAGCTTCAACCACAATGATTGATTTGAATAGGTCTTGTGTTTACCTATTTGGATAGCTGCACAGCAACAATCATTGTCATATCCTAATGTCACATTGGTGTATACGCCAATGGGGTACTGTTGATTGTTGATTGAAATTTTTGGGAGTTTATTTATTCTTGATACATCAATATTCTTAATGAATCCATTTACAAGATATTCCCATGTTCTACTATCATGTGATTTAAGCTTTCGTGCCAATTCTACACTAACCTCCACATCAACCATTGCATCGTGAGATTGCCCTTCAAATAAATTGTTTGCCTCTTTGATGTTTTCAAGCTTTATAGGTCTATCATCACTCCAAGACAAAACATCATTTTTATATAGATAGTAAATTATATTAATATTCATCAGGTCCGCTCTAAATGAATTGTTTTTATACTGATGGGTATAGGGATCTAATAAGTTTCTATAAAAACCAAATCTTAGCATTGTATTATCAAACTTGAGGCTGTTATATCCAATATTTATCTGATTTGGCTGATTAAATAGATTATGAATTTTCCTTAGTGCCTCATATTCACAAATCCCTTCTTGAATATCTTTCACACCTAACCTTGTTATTGCAAGTGCACTTGGAGAGGGGACGACATCTGGACGAAGCTTAATTGAAATTTCACATCTATCTATTTCATTTAGGTCTTTATCTGTGGTTATAGAGGCATACCTAAAAATTTGATCAAAACTTTCACATAGTCCTGAGGTCTCAAGGTCATAAAATAAATAATTCATAATAAGATATTAGTCATCTAAAATCATATTTACCAGCAATATAATATCAAGGATATCAATGGTTTGATCCGAATTAATATCGGCAATGGATGTATATGGATTATCTGACAGAATAAGATTAACCATAATAATTACATCTAAAATGTTTATCGTGGCATCGTAATTTAAATCACCAAGATTTGATATATCCAGGGTAAACTCACCATAAAATAACCCTCTACCATGAGATGCTGCGAGCACCATATTATCGTTATCCCTTATACTTAACATATCCACCCTAACATTTGCCAGACCATTTGTAGATGGAAGCCACCCGACATTGTCAGAATGTAAATTGGATGTTTCCCAAACACCTACCTCAGTGGCAATTAAAGCAAAGTTACTATCTTCTGGGTGTAAAATTCCCCAACGCACTGGCATGTCAGGTAGGTTTGACTCCTTCTCAATCCAAGTATCTCCAGAGTCAATGGTGAACCAAATCGATGAAACACCATAATTGGAGAAGGTAACAAATATTTCATCTTCGCTCTCTCCTATATCAATGGAAGATATATTTGCTGTTGGAAAATTAGAGTCACCAATTTCAGTCGTCAGTGGTGAGCTCTCTGCATTTTGAACCATATATAGTCGCCCTGATTGTGTCCCAATAAACAAGGTGGTAGAAATATCATCTGAAAAAGGAGAAACCTTTAAAGCTGAAAAATATACTTGAGAATTTGTCCCCATATTCACAGTTTGAGAACTTGGATTCCCAGTGGTATTGGTAATACGAATAATCCTGTTTGAATAATTTCCATTAAATCGAACTTTATTTGCATAAAGCGTATTGCTGCCACTGTCATAATCTGATGGATTTATAAAAATACCGCTGTTGTTATTCTCATACTCATAACTGTTATTACTAAGATTTATAAAATACCATGCATTATAATAGGTCGATGTAATCAGCAGTGGATCATCATCATCAAAGAAGCAGTATGCACCATCTCCACCAGATATCATGTCATTTATATCAAGTGCACCTTCAGTGAATAGAAGGGTCCCATTGTCCTGTAGCCCGCCCACAAAATGATTTTCACTGCCACTGTTTATATCGCATGTATAAAATTGGAGGGTGTTGTATCCTTGATTCCTTTCAATAAAAGTTACCTGTGAACTCGCAAGTGCATTGTTTGAAAAAAATACTCCGCCATCGCTTGTTACGGCAATGGCATTATTATTGTCTGGTTGGAAAGCAATCTGATGGATATCTGCATGTACGTATCTATCTCCACCTCCGTAGTACATTAAATCCCAATCTGAAAGATTATCCCAATTTTCCCCGCCATCCATAGAGCGATATAGCTCAAGACCACCAATAAATACAATCAATGGATCATCAGGATGGACCTCAATGGTGAGCGCATGCCAAGCCAAAGATGCCCAATCGCTACCAGCGCTTGTGGGGAGATTTATTTCCATCCATGATATGCCGCCATCAACAGATTTAATAATATAGTTTCCATATGAAAGATTAAATCCCATATTATTTATGAATCCAGATCCTAAAACTCCATATATTGTTTCTGGGTGATTCTTGCACGATGCAAGAACAACTCTTCCAGGGATATTATAGTTGTTATCTTGCTCAATGATTTCCTTGTAATTCTCATTAATGCTCCAGCTTCCTATGTCACCGGAAGCTGAAGTTAGAATAGTTGATCCACCCTCTCCATTTAAATTTTTCATTGTCCCTACCAAGATTGTTCCTGTAGATGTTATTTCAATATCCGATGGGGAGTATGGTGTTTGTGTAGATGCAATATTAGGTAGCACCTGACTCCATGTATCTCCACCATCAACTGATTTAAAGAGTCCATCGCTTGGATAGCTTTGATGCTCCTGCCCCTGATATGTCCCTGATACAACAGATGCATAAATTTCTGATACATTCTCTACTACTCTAATACTAATGTCCGTTACATACTCAAAATCAATTGTTGATGGTAAAAGCTCCCACGTCTCTCCAGCATCAGTAGATTTCCATATCCCAATACCCCTAGAAGATGATTCTCTGTATGTCAACAGCGCTGTGTTAGCCTCTCCTGTTGCAATATAAAAAATTTCAGGATTAGATGGGTCATGTATGATTCTTGATACACTTAAATTATCCCAAAAGTCATCTACAGCAACCCACACACTCTCACTATCAGTAATATCAAGATTATACCATAGGCCACCTGTTACTCCTGCTGCCCATACCTTTGTAGATGTTGGGTCATTAGGGTCATACATGATTGCTCTTGTACGTCCTCCCATATTCGATGGGACATTATTCCACATTATACCTCTGCTAGAAGAAGAGCTCTGTGCGTGTCTGGTTTCAAGAAAAGCATCATGCAATCTTTCAGATGGCACGTATCCCAGAGATGGGTCAAGTGTCATAAAAAAATTTTGAAATGTTGACATGTGGGGATGCTCTGGTTTTGGTATTTTTTCTAACTGTGATTCGGTGTAGCTAGGAATGAGGGTGTACTGAGATAGAAGAAATCTTTCATAATGATTGCGTTCTTTATTAGGGCCGCTTATTAACAAAAATATAATAAAGGACAATACCACAAGTGAAACAAATACAGATTTATAATTCATTTAATACCAAATTTTGTTGATGGAATTTACTGATTTGTGGTAGGTATCGGCAATTCAATATTTGTTGAATCTGCGACATCAGTCTTTGGGGTTTCTCCCCAGTATCGTGAATTTACAGTAAGAAATGATAGGATATTTGAATCTGTTTTATAAATTTTATTATTTTCAAAACTCTTATAATAATTTGAAAGGTAGTTGTTCTTATTAATTCCAAAGATTCCTTTCCCTAAAGTATCGCCAGTTGCATTTAATACAATAAGCTGCACAGATGAAGAGTCATCAAGTGAGTATATGCTTAGATCCTTTGCATTCTCAGATATAGAGATGCTACTTCTTTTTACGTTTACTGTTGTATCAAAAAATTTATCGATAGAGTTCTGTTTAACATCCAGAGAATCATGGCCATTTATTTTCCACATTGTATCAACTATCTCTAATTCTATTCCATCATTATTTTTTGTTATAATTATTTTATTAATTTTGCTATGGTCAAAATTGAAGATTTTTATAAAATTATCATGATACTGATTTTGAGTGCTTCTGTCATACATATAAAAGCAAGCTAAAACAATAAGAACCGCTGCTGATATTTTTATTTTATTATCCATAAAATCTTTTTAATTCATCAGATCGATTTTTTCTTTTTCTTGAAATGATAAATCCCATAGCAACTATTAAAAGAGGTGGAATGATGATATTGAACCACTTCCACCAACTCTTTGTTGCATCATCTAAATCAGATATCAATGGCCTATCTAGTACCTCTCGTGAACGAAGCTCAACTAGCCCCTCATCTCCCATTAGATAATCAACAGCATTTTCAAAAAATGTATAGTTATCCTGCTCTCTTTGAGCGAACACTTTTTGAAGCTGTTGATCAATAGGGTCAGCAAACATTCCGGATTCTGGTAATAAAATTATATCCCCACCACTTCCTGTATCAATCAAAACCCCAATGATTTTTTGTCCTTCATTTAAGTTATTTAAAATTGGATTTGGAGAATTATCTGTATTGGGTGTTAAATTATAAAACCCTGACATGGTCCCTGTATTCCTTGATGTATATAAAAGCGGTGTGACATTGGATGCAGATGAATCAATAGTTATTTCACTGCAGTAATGGAACTGCATTTTCTCTAGTCCACTGACAATATTGTGCTCATTATTAAATCTAGATATAGTTGGAAAAAATGGATAGTCCATGGATGCCCAGGTCTGAAAAATGGATACTCTTTGTGGAATATTAATTTGGCCATTTACTTTATCTAAAAGGAGGTTGTCCTCAATATTTACACCATATATATTTATAAAATCAAAAATATTGGATGATATTGATTGTCCTTCAAAAAATCCTATCTGTTGGTTAAGCGCAACATCAACGCGTCCCTGTGTCCATAGTATATTATTACCACTATTAATAAAATTAGCAAGATGTTCAATCTGAGTAACATTTATTGAATCCGAAATTCCATTAATTAGAAGTAAATCAATATTCTCAGGTACTTGAGATGTCATATCAATATCTACAACATTGTAGCTCTCTGATATGAGCTGCTTAATCCCCTCATTCTGATAGCCACTCATATCAAATTGTGCTATTCCTATAGATTTCATTTCTGTATTTATAAGCTTTTTTATTTTTTTGGTTAAATCATACTCAAATCCAGTGGTATTTTGAACTAGCGGAAGAAGCTCGCTGTTGCCTTCATATGAAATTGATATTGCAAGATAGATTAAGCGTGTCTCTCTTCTATCATTTTCCCACACATTAACCTGCACTGGCTGTATCCCTTGCATCTGTGCGTACTTTTGAGCCTCTTCATCATCATCTGGATTTTTAAATTCAAATCTAATCATTCCATTTGAATGTGCTCTGTATTCCTCTAGTATATCCTGCACAAATCTTGATGTATTGCTAAGTGTCCCTGGCAAGTTTTCTGAAAAATAAACTGTTATGACAACAGCGTCCTCTATGCTTGAGATAACCGATTTTGTAGAATTAGAGAGTGTAAATACCTGATTATCAGTTAAATCAATTCGTAGGGGCCGGTTGAATGCAATTAAATTTATTAATATAATTATAACCGAAAAAATTGCTGCATACAAGGCTAGTGATTGCTTCTTTGTATTCATCTACTTCCACTTCCTTGATTCAACAACTCTTATGGTTATAAATAGAAAAAATGAAATAATACTTAAAAAATAAATTATATTTCTTGAATCAATAACTCCTCTTGATATATTTGCAAGGTGATAATCGATTGCTATATACTGTACCGTTGAAGCCATAAAAGCTGGAGTAAAAAATAATATAGTTTTATCCATTAAATAAAAAATTACAACCAGAAACACTCCAATAATAAATGCAACTATCTGATCTTTTGATAAACTGCTGGCAAAAATCCCAATCGCAGAATATGCTGCTCCAACAAATAAAAGCCCCAAATATCCAGAGAAGAGTGCTCCATAATCAATATCGGTCCCTGTTTGAACCAATGTAAAAAATTGCACCATGGTAAACAGTAATCCAATAAATATCAATGTTAAAGCAGATAAAAACTTTCCGAATACCAGCTGACTTTCAGTAATTGGTAGAGTAGTTATAACCTCCATGGTCCCCATATTATTTTCTTTTGCAATAAGCCCCATACATATAGCTGGAATAAAAAATAAGTATACCATGGGAATAATATTAAATAACGTTCTAAGGTCAGATTGATTGACTTTAAAGAAAATGTTAGTAAAAAAGAATGAATTAACCACAACAAAGACAACAAGAAATATGTATGCCATGGGACTATGAAAAAACGAGCTGAGCTCTCGTAAAAATATGTTCTTGATATTATTCATGGGATAACTCACTGGTAGATGTAAGGTCTCTAAAGACATCTTCTAGGTTATCTGATACAGGATTCATCTTTAATATGACCCATCCATTCTCCTTAACATAATGAAAAATTTGTTCTCTCGGGTCTGATGATTTATCATATTCAATAGTTGATTCTATGACGCTCTTCTTCCTAGAAATATCAAGGATGTTCATATTTTTGATGCTTTTCCCCATAAGCCTAAAATCTTTTACATTAGCACCACTTATCTCTAATTCTAGCTTGCATTTTCCTTGAGATCCCCCTACTATTTTATCTGGTGTCCCATCGGCTACAATTTCACCTTCATTGATAATAATGATGCGATCAACTGTGGCCTCAATCTCCTGAAGTATATGACTAGACATAATTACAATTTTTTCTTTTCCAAGAGTTTTAATTAGCTCTCTTATTTCAACTATTTGGTTGGGGTCAAGTCCTGAAACAGGCTCATCAAGTATGAGGATTTTAGGATCATGGATTATAGCGGAGGCAAGGCCAATACGCTGCTTGAATCCCTTAGAGCACTCTGATATATTCTTATGCGTAACTTTTTCAATGCTGCATTGAGAGACAACTTTTTGAAATGCGCTCTGAAATTTCTCCCCATCTAATCCCCTCATCGCTGCAATAAATTTTAAATAATCATAAACTCGCATATCTGTATATAGGGGATTTAATTCAGGGAGATATCCTATGCTACTCTGAATTTTAATATAATCATCAATGATATTTAGATCATCTACATATACATTTCCAGCAGTGGGAGTTAAATATCCAGTCATTACTTTTAGGGTTGTAGATTTACCTGCTCCATTTGCCCCTAAGAAACCGACAATTTCTCCATCTTGGATTTCAAAGCTTATAGATTTTACAGCTTCAACATTTCCATAATTTTTTCTTAATTTTTCAACTTTTATCATATACTAATTTTCTTTAATAAAAATATTCCCATCCCATTTAAATCCATCAAACTCAAAGCCGCTAAAATCATCAATAGAAGAAACTGAATTTGTAACAATATATTTAATCAGCTTACCCTTAACAGCCTTTCCAAAATGACCTGCTGATGATTTCTTGCCTTTATTAATAACAAAAAAATCTATTTTTTTAACATTTTTCCCTGGGGTATATGCCTTTCTATGCACCTGAGGGAGTAAATCAATAACAATATCTTCATTTTCTAGCGCTTTTGTAATGGGAGTTCTCCATACAAAATCAAGGGAGAGAACATTCATTTTTAACTTATAATTTGGTATTAATGTTAAAGGTTGCACAATGCCAAACATACCACTAAAAATATAAAAATGTTTATTCATAAAATTTTTCTGAATATTTGTATATGAAGCCCAATCTAAATTTTTATATACAACTCCTGTATATCTCTCAATTGCAGGTGCACAATAGCTATTAAAAATATCTTGGTTCTGTCGGTGAAATGCTAATGATTTTTCTTCAGATGATCCATATATTGATGTCAGGTCTTCACCATCGATCGCCTCTAAAAGATCAACTATATTCCTGACATTGTCTTCAAAAATAAAGTTTGTATCTTTAAACTTTATTTCTGTTGACTTTATCTTAGATTTTCCCTCACTTGGTGGGATTAAATATTTCATCTTTTATATCCACATAATATTATTTTGAGGCAAAATTTATAAAAAAAAAATAAATTGAGTAAACAATATTTTTATTTTGTGGATTTTATATTGTGCATCTCCTCAATGAGTAACTCATGTTGATCGCTATCTAACACCCTTACTTTTCTCTGTTCATTTTGAGATAACTGTGTTTTCCCTATGTAATAGTAGGAGATTGAAAGATAATAATGAGACATTGGGAATGTTGCATCGATTTGGATAGATTTTTTAAAATTTTTGGCTGCTTGCTCATATTTATTTTCATAATAATTACACATGCCTGTATAGTAATAATATAAATAGTCTGAATTATTCAGGCTGATAGATTTTTTGAAGTGTTTTCTTGCTAGGGGGTATTCCATTTGATTGTAGTATGTTAACCCTAGTAAGTAGTGGGCTACCTCATCCTCAGGGAATTGATTAATGTAATGTAGAAAGTTTGTCACCGCTTCATTATAATTCTTGAGTTCGTTATTACACAGCGCTATTTGATAAATTATCTCGTAATCATCTGGGTCCATATTACTAGCTATATTAAATTGCTTTAATGAAGATTCGTAATCATCGAGTGCTGCATATGTCATGGCTAAATTATAATACATTGACAATGTTGCTCCTCCATTAAGATTTGCTTCATCTATTGCCAATTCATAGTAGCCTTTAGCATTATCATAATTCCCTAACTGATTTTCTATTTCAGCAAGCATCATCAGAACGGTTTCATTTCCCTTCCCAAAAAGAAATAATTTATACAATGTATCCTTTGCTTTAGATAGATTATTTAACTCTATATAGGAATTTGCAACAATCATTAAATAATCAATCTTTGATGAATCCGCTTTATATAGTTTTTGATATGCATCTATACTTAATTCATATTTTTTATCTCTGTATAATGCGTCTGCTAATATTTCTAAAACATCTAGACTATCTGGGTTATAAATCATATAATCAGTAAGCGGTTTTATTGATGATGTGAAATTATTATTATTATAGTAAATCATCCCCAACCTCTTATTAACATCATCTATATCAACATTAAATTTTCTTGCTTGAGAATAATGTGAAATAGCATTTTCAAAGTCTAAAATATTTTCATTAATGACTCCTAAATAATAATGTGCGAGTCCATCTTCATTGTTAAATTTTAAATATCTTGTTAGTGATTCTTTTGCCCTATCATACTTTTTAATATTGTAATATGATACCCCTAAGTGATTATAAACTGCTTCATTGTCTGGATTCATTAAAATACAAGTAGTAAAATCACTGATTGCATTCCTTGGATTATTAGTTTTACTATTGATAACACCTCTTAAATAATATGCATCATAATTTTCAGAATCAATTTTGATGATTTTTGATAGAATAGGCTTTGCATCGTAATAATAACCCAATTCATACAAACATTGAGACTGCTTTAAATTAGAATATATGTTATCGGCATCTAAAATATTAGTTTTCTGATAATGAAATAATGCCTCAATGTACTGTTCTTGATTATATAAATAATTTCCAATTAATATATGCCCTCTTGAATCATCAGGATAGTGTTGTACATATT
This sequence comes from uncultured bacterium, assembly GCA_964399095.1. Lineage (GTDB taxonomy): Bacteria > Fidelibacterota > Marinisomatia > SCGC-AAA003-L08 > D37C17 > TMED161. The sequence continues at coordinate 14,085 of CAYNPP010000007.1, forward strand.
TATTAATAGTTTCCATAGCTTTTGTTTCTTCTGATCTGTAATAATGTATGAGGGATAATAGTAAATGATTCCTATAGCTAAGATTAGAATCAGTTGATGAGTATGATTTTAGCTTCTTAATAATTTGATCTGTATCTAAGTCGAGAATATGATTGGGGATGTAATTATCAAGGAATGAAATAGAAATCTTATTTTTTTGAATTGAAAGTGCCTCAACTAAACTGCTGATGCCATCATAAAAAAGGTCTGCATCAAAATAATAATCAGCCATCTCAATTAGATTGAATGCCTGATATGAAATTTCACTGTGATATAAAGAGTCTTCTGTTGTTAAAATAAAATCTAGCCCAATAGAAATTGGTGACCACAGCTCATCTTTATATCTATCTAATTCAATTTTTTTAAGCATTTCAATATGCTTATCTATTTCAATAATTTTTAATGTATCATCCAAATTCAAATAAACTTCACGTAGAAATTCTAAAGAGGGTGTAATCTCCATTTGATGTTGTGCAATAATTCTTGCTCTAATTTCTATAGCTTGGGCAAAATATATATTAGCATCTTCATACTGCAAATCCATGATTAATAATTCACCAATTTTCTGACTTGTAGATGCAACCACTTCATGTACTAGACCTAAATTACTTAGTTGATTGTTTAATATTTGCTGATATAATAATACAGCTATATCGTAGTTCCCTGCCTGTATAGCAGATTCAGCTATTTCAATAAAATCTTCTTTGGGGATTTCAATAATATTTTCATCATAATCCTGATTAAACAGAATAGACAATGGAAATAAAAAAATAAATATGAATTTTGTCTTCATTTCACAATATTTAGGCTATTATACCTACTATGCTTGTAGTTTTAGTTTGTTCCATTATAAATTTCAATATATATAGATTACATATGAAAACTAATACAATTAAAGAAATAATCAAAAAATCTATTAAAGATGCATATGTTGAAGTTATTGATAATAATGATTCAGGAGATCATTTTAGCCTATTTATTGTAACTAATCAATTTGAACAAATGAGTCTGATGAAAAGACATAAAATAATTTATAATTTATTGAATAATTATATAACAAAAGAAATTCATGCATTACAACTGAAAACTTTAACTTATAAAGAATATAATAATGAAAAATTGGAACCTTGAATCATGGAAAAAATATCCTGTTGGGCAGCACCCTGGATGGAATAAACATCCAAAGATTAATCAGATAAAATATCTACTAGCAAAAAGCCCTCCTTTAGTTTTTAAAAATGAAATTATAACACTAAAGAAAAGACTGGCTGATGTTCAAGATAGAAAATATTATATTGTCCAAGGAGGAGATTGTGCGGAAACATTTGCAGATTTTAACGCAGAAATCATAAGAAATAAATTGAATATATTATTACAAATGTCAATTGTTCTCTCTTATGGAACTTCCAAAAAAACTTTAAGAATTGGAAGAATTGCTGGACAATTTGCAAAGCCTAGGACCAAGCAAACTGAAATTATAGATAATATAGAGCTTCCATCCTATAGAGGTGATGCAATTAACAGTATTGAATATAATTCAAAATCAAGGACCCCAAATCCCACAAGAATGATGAAAGCCTACGAGCACGCATCTTATACTATGAATATGATTCGCTCAATTATTAATGGTGGATATACAAATATTAAAAATGCAAATGATTGGGATTTAGAATTTATTAAATCATCTGATCAAGGGAAAAAATATCACTCCATAATTGATAAAATATTAAAAGCTATTTCGTTTATTGACGCTGTTGATAATAATAGAAATAAAAATACACAATTTGAGCTACATGAATTTTACACTTCCCATGAAGGCTTACTCCTTGACTATGAGCAGGGGTTAACAAGATATGATTACTCTGAAAAAAAATATTATGATTATTCTGGGCATATGATCTGGGTAGGAGATAGAACACGTAATATAGATGGAGCGCATATAGAATTTTTATCTGGGATAGAAAATCCTATTGGAATAAAAATTGGACCATCTATTGATGATGAAGAATTAATTGAAATTATTAATAAAGTAAATCCTAATAATGAACGGGGTAAAATTATCCTAATTGCTCGACTTGGTATAGATAATATTGACAAAAAACTTCCCTTATTAATTAGAAAGATCAAAAAAAATAAAATGAATGTAGTTTGGTTATGTGATCCGATGCATGGTAACACATTTAATAATCAATATGGCTACAAAACTAGACATTTTAATACAATATTAAATGAACTTGAGAAATACGTAAATATTCATAAAAGTCAAAATTCATTTCCGGGGGGTATACATATTGAATTTACCGGTGAAGATGTTACAGAGTGTCTAGGTGGCTTTCAAAATATAAATGATAACACATTGATGCAAAGATATGAGACTGCGTGTGATCCACGATTAAACAATAAACAAAGCTTGGAATTAATTTTTAAATTAACAGATTTATTAAATAAAGGGGAGCGTGATGTCCGTAAAAATTAAAGGGTATGGTGATGAGCTAACAGTAAATAATATAAGAATAGGAGATTTATCCCCACAAGAACATGAGAATATTGAAAAAGAAAAAGGAGGGCAGAACTATAAACCTCTTGAAAATGTTGTGGTGTCACATGTTAAAGATTCATCAACACTTATATGCAGAAAACCATCAAAAGATAATATTGAATCATATATAGAGGAAGAATTAATTGATGGACTCTGTTGCTACTCTGCTGTCAATCAAGGTCAACTTAACCAAGAGATTGTTGATGCTGTTGTGCATCACCTTCAAATTGAGAAGCTTCCCACTGTCCCCAGATCAATTAGGCATAAATATATGAGTGCTTTTTTATTAGCAGCAACCGCAATTACCGGTATGGATAAAGTTGTTCCTAAGGTATCTGGTGTTGAATCTTGGGAGTTAACTTTTAAACTATGTAGAAGATGGGGATATAAGGTTAAAAATATTCCAGAGAATGAATGTATCATTGTTGGAGCAAAAGGGAATTTCCATGGTAGAACACTTGCAGCCATATCTATGTCAGATGATACAGATTCAACTGACAACTTTGGTCCATTTGTCCCCGGGATTGAATTAGTTCCATATAATGATATTGATGCATTAAAGAAACTATTTGAAAAAAAAGGAGACAATATAGCTGCTTTTTCTGTTGAGCCAATTCAAGGGGAAGCTGGGGTTATTGTCCCGGATGAAAACTATTGGCCTGAAGTTGCAAAACTATGTAAAGATTATAACATTCTTTTAGCAATGGATGAAGTTCAAACAGGATTTGGTAGAACTGGAAAAAATTTTGCATACCAGCTGTTTGATGTTAAGCCTGATATTATTGGGTGCGGCAAGGCAGCCGGGGGGGGGATACTCCCCGTTTCATTTGTCGCTGGGAAAAAAGAAATCATTGATACTCTTACCCCTGGTTCAGAAGGCTCCACCTTTGGTGGCTACCCACTAGCATCAGTAGTAGGTGTTTATGCAATTAAAACGCTTGTAGATTTAAAATTGGCTGATAACGCTAAAATAAGAGGCCAACAATTAATGAATCACTACAATGAAATAAAAAATGACTTCCCTGATAAAATAAAAGAAGTAAGGGGAAAAGGTCTGTTAACAGCATTTGAAATGTTTAATACTCCAGAATTAGATGGCCACAAAATATCAGTAGAGCTACTGAATAAAGGTGTGTATGCTAAAGAAACTCACCACTCTACTGTGAGAATTGCCCCTGCATTGACTATTGAAGCATGGCAAATAGATAATCTTGCAGAAAAGCTCAGAGAAGTTATTAAGGAATTATAAAATTTATTATTGCATAAAAAGAATAAAATTTTGAAATTAGGAAGATATCAATATAACCTTAAGGATATTTTATGATAAAGAAAATTTTACTACTCTCTATAATCTTCCTAGTAACATTTGGATGTAGAAATAAATCTGAATTGAATATGGAGAGGGGAGAATATTTTTATAGTGTAGGTGAATATGAAAATGCATTATTAGAATATAAGAAAGTTGTTAATTTATATTCTAGAGACACTAATAAATTAAACCATAAAACCATTAAAATGGTTGCTAATGCACATCATAATTTAGCTGTTATATACTTCCGTCGTGGTCATGAATCCAAAGATGCGATAGAAAAATCTCTTTATATGGAAAAAGCTGAAGTAGAAGCAAAAAAATCATACGATCTATATCCTAAAGATACCTACAAAGAAACATGGGATAGTATAAAAAAGGAGCTAGCAGGTTAGCTAACCATCTAGTATTTCATTCCATAAATCAATTTTATCTTTTATGGAATGGCTATCTTCAGGAAGCGAACCGTCAATTTTGATTGACTTAATGGTATCTCCTTCAACAATAGTGTTTACAACTTTCTGATCTTTATTATCTTCAACAACACCAAATACGGTATGGTTATTATCGAGCCATGGAGTCTCTATATGAGTAATAAAAAACTGGCTCCCATTCGTGTTGGGCCCAGAATTAGCCATAGATAATATCCCCGATTTGTCATGTTTCCTTTGAGGGTGAAACTCATCTTCAAATTCATAGCCTGGTCCACCCGTACCGTTCCCAATTGGACACCCTCCCTGAATCATAAAATCATTGATTACTCTATGAAAATTGAGGCCATTATAATATCCTCTACTAGATAGATTTATAAAATTGGATACAGTGACTGGCGCTTCATTATAAAACAAGCGAAGATTAATTGTTCCTTTGTTAGTTTTTATACACGCTTTAATGATTTTTTCTTCTAATTTATTCATTCTTATTTATGCTTAAGAGGGACTAATAACTTTAGATTATTATAGCTTTCAGGGATGATATAAGATTTATCAAATATTTTTTGGCTTACTTTATTGCTTCCTAGAGTATTATTATTATTAATTACTAATGTCATCAAATTAACAATAGATGAAAAATCAGATTTTTTGTTATCATACAAAGATTCATATAAAGAATGATTTTGATTATACGTTTGCGTATAGTACTGATTCATACTTAATCCTATCTCCCAAACAGATACCTTGTCTGAACTTTGTTTTGTTTTATAAAAATAATTCCATCCAGGCTTTGTATAAGCAAATTCTATCTCAATGTACTGATCACTTATTTTATTAGTGTTCGTTCTTATATCTGTTACATGAAACATGAAATCATATAACTCCATATATTCTTTTAACTTTAGCAGTGGGTCTGTATCTTTTAATATTTCTTTTAATATAAATGAGCCCGTTTTTTTGTATCCCTTATCCTTTGATTTAGAAAAATCAGGATAATAAGATCGCACTATATTTAAATCTAAAATTGTAATTCTTGTTCTAGCTATATAATAAATATCACTAACATCAGGAGATAATTGATAGTTGGCATTAATATTGTCAATATCTAATATTATCTTATAATCAATATCATAATTTGCTTTTACATCAACATTAATAAAAATTAATAATGAATATATGATAGGTAGTATCGCTGATTTATTTAATATAATCATCCAATTATGTCCTCCCCTCCATCGACACGAATCACATTACCAGTCATCCATGTTTCTTTGTTTAGCCCAATTAAAGCAACAACTTTTGCAACATCCTCAGGCTGAGTTAATCTTTCCTTGGGATGTGACTCTAATACTTTATTAATCATATTATCGCTCCCTGGAATTTTTCTAAGAGCCGGGGTGTCCGTCACTCCTGCTTGTATAGCATTAACTGCTATATTACTACTTGCTAGCTCTACAGCTAACTGTCTACATCCAGACTCCAACGCAGCTTTTGCCATAGAAATAGCGCCATAACTTAGCCATTGTTTTCTACCCCCTGCACTCGTCATGGCAATAATCTGGCTACCATTGCTAAATAAATTTTTTTCATATAAGGATTGTGTCCAATATATCAAACTATTAGACATTACATCAAGAGTCATTTCAATATTTTTCTTATTGATAGAATTATCATTTTTTGCTATAAATGGCTTCATCGATCCAAATGCTAAAGAGTGAACCAAAACTTGTATTTTATAATTAGAGAAATCCTTTCCTGATAGAATTTCATCCATTTTCTCATAGTTACAGGCATTCATCTTAATCATTGAGCATTCAACTCCAAACGAACGTATATCATCTGATAATTTATCAATACTATCTTTAGGCTTCCTCATGTATAGGCCAACAATATCAAGGCCTTTAGATGCAAGCTCCTTTGCGCATGCTGCCCCTATACCACTTGATACCCCTAAGATTAATGCACACTCTTTTGACATATATCTTCTTCCTTACATATATATACTGTTAATTTATAGTGTGAAATCACATAGTACAAATTAAAACTATTTATCAATGTCATTGTCTGTTGGAATAGTAGGGCTCCCAAATGTTGGGAAATCAACAATATTTAATGCACTAACAAATTCAAATGTTGCATCAGAGAATTATGCGTTTTGTACTATTGATCCAAATCATGGCATCGTAAAAGTTCCTGATTCTCGTATCAGTATTATTAATAAATATATTGAAACAAAAAAAACTATTTATAATACCATAGAATTTGTTGATATAGCTGGACTTGTAAAAGGAGCAAGTTCAGGAGAAGGACTCGGAAATAAGTTTTTATCACAAATCAGAAATGTAGATGCAATTATTCATGTTATTAGATGCTTCGATAATAATGATATCACGCATGTTGATAACACAATAAACCCAATAAGAGATATTGAAACTGTTAATACTGAGTTGATTTTAAAGGATATGGAATCAGTAGATAAAAGAATAAGGTCAATTTCAAAAAATGCTAAGAGTGGGGATAAAGAAGCCAAACAAGAGTTGTTGTTACTGGAAAAAATCATTTCAAATTTAAATGAAAATAAAATGATACATGATCTCCAGCTTAATAATACTGATAAAAATTATATTAAATCTTTTGCTTTATTAACATCAAAGCCAATGATATTTGTGGCTAATGTATCAGATCAAGATTTATTAGATAATAGTAATATAATGATCAAGGAACTATATGAATATAGTACAATATTAAATAAAAGAATGATTATCCTCTCTGGTATAATTGAAATGGAAATATCAAATATAGATAAAGATTCTCAAGATGAATATTTACATGAATTTGGATTAAAAGAATCAGGACTAAATAAGATGATTAGATGTGCATATGACATATTGAATTTGTAATCATATTTTACTGCAGGACCTCAAGAGATAAGAGC
>CAYNPP010000007.1:21350-22410 GCA_964399095.1 uncultured bacterium
ATCCCAAAAGGATCAACGGCCCCAGAAGCTGCGGGTGTAATCCACACTGATTTTCAAAGAGGATTTATTAAAGCTGAGGTATATAATATAGATGATCTAATTAAATTTTGTAGCGAAGTAAAAATTAAAATTAATGGGAAATTAAGGCAAGAGGGAAAAGGATATATAGTAAAAGATGGTGATGTTATTTTTTTTAAATTTAATGTCTAATTAACCATATTATTGTTATGTTCATTCTTGGTGATATTAATTATTTTTTTCTTTTGATTTGAAGTGAGATTTTTCCATTCAATCTCTTTATCTGAATCATTAGTAATATGTAGATGGGAATTCCTATTTGATTTAGAAAAAAAATATTTCTTTATGTACAATGAATAATCCCCCCAATAAAAAAAGAAGTGTCCAGATATTATTCCACATAAATGTGTTATGTGACTAATCTGACTATTAGGTAAAAATATTATGCCAAACAAAGAAGAAAGAATAAGGATGTTAATCAATGTTGAAATTTTAATTGGAAAAATAAAATATAGATACACCTTAGATGTGGGCCTGAAGACAGATAGAGAATAAAGTAGTCCAAAAATAGATCCACTTGACCCAACTATAGGATGAATAGAATTATGGCTAAAAATTGATACTAAGCAACCACCCCCAACTCCACAAATAAAATAATAAAGGTAAAAACTCTTAGTCCCTAAATATTTTTCAACTTCACAGCCAACAAAATACAATATTAGTAAATTGAACAAAAGGTGTAAGAAGTCACCGTGTATAAAAAGATAAGAAAACACTCTCCAAATTTGAAAACTGAAAATTGTTTCTGTGGGGATTAACGAAAAATAATTGATAAAAAGTAAATATTTTAAATCTGATATATTAGAGATTTCAATAATCAGAAAAACTAATATATTTATAAATATTATATTCCTTACTCCTTGAGTGATATGTATTGAATTTATTCTATTAATCATTTTTCTCAATAAAATTAATAATATTTTTTTGAATTACTTCTTTGTCTATATTAGAATCAAACATATTATGAGGAGCATGATCTACA
>CAYNPP010000008.1:0-2912 GCA_964399095.1 uncultured bacterium
AAATCCATGGGGGTTGAGGGAAAAATCTATATCAAGTTCTTTGTAGATAAAAAGGGCAAGGTTGACCCCAATAAAATTACCATTATCAAGGGAATTCCCGCTCTTAATGACGCGGCGATTAGCGCTGTGAAAAAATCTAGATGGAAGCCCGCGATGCAGAGAGACATGAAGGTTGGCGTGTATATAACTGTGCCTATTAATTTTGAACTAAAATAAAAAATATTTCAAATCGATACTCCGCAGTACTAAACTCATAAACTATAGCTAGAACATTTTAAGCACATCGCAGGCGTGTGTTTTGGTGTTAACCTTCTCAATGACATCGGTTACTATATGATTTTCATCTAGTATATAGGTAATTCTATTAATACCCATGTACTCACGACCCATAAATTTTTTAAGTGACCACACACCATAGCTCTCTAGCATTTCATGGCTTTCATCGCATAGCATGTCAAATTGAAATGAGTATTTATCTACAAATTTTTTCTGTTTTTGGGGTGGGTCAGCTGAAACACCTACAACAGATATATTGAGTGAATTAAATTTTTCAAGTTCATCACGGAACCCGATACCCTGATTTGTTCATCCTGGGGTACTTGCTTTTGGGAAAAACCAAATAACAACTTTTTTATCTTTGTAGTCTGACAATGATACCTGATTGCCATCCTGATTCTGTAGAGTGAAGTCCGGAGCTTTATCGCCTTTTTTTAGCATGATTAACCCTTTTTTAAATGATACATATTTGCTATAATTGTCAGTTACTAAATATACATAGAAAATAAAGGTATAAATGAGTATAAAGATATACGGGACAACGTGGTGCCCATCATGCGTATCAGCAAAAAAATTCTTTGATGAGCTTGGTTTAGATTACGAGGAAATAAACATCGAAGATAAGGGAATGTCCAGAGAGGACTTAGCAGAGCTAACGGGTGGACACACCGTGCCACAGATAGTAATAAACGATAATTGTGTTGGTGGTTTCAGCGACCTTATGATGCTTAACCAATCAGGCAAACTTAAAAAAATTCTATCAGATGAAGATTGATGATAAAATACTAGCCTACTGCAAAAAATACTCATCTCCGGATGAGAGCATTCTGGATGAACTCTCTGAATTCACATTTGAGAATATGGAGGCTGCAAACATGATTTCAGGGAATATGGTTGGCAACCTACTCTACATACTAGCAAAATCCATAAACGCTAGCATGGTTCTTGATGTTGGAATGTTTACAGGCTACAGCGCGCTAAAGCTTGCTAGTGCAATTCCCGCTAGTGGAGAGGTGCACACCTTTGAACTTGCAGAGAACCACATTGAGTCCGCACAAAAATTTTTTTCTAAATCAAATTACAATAATATAACTATACACCAGGGTGCGGCTCTGGATAATCTTGAAAATCTGAAATCTGGATCCTTTGATTTTGCATTTATAGATGCAGATAAAATCAACTATATAGAATACTATAAACGATGCGTCACTTTGCTTCGTCCACAGGGTATTATTGTTTTAGACAATATGCTCTGGAGTGGAATAGTTTTAGCTCCCGATGATGAGGATTCCAAGGCACTCAACAATACAGCAAAATTTATACAAGATGACAATAGAGTTTTTAATCATATGCTTACAGTTAGAGATGGCCTTATGGTCTGCATAAAAAATGGATAATCTAAAAAATAAAAAAATTCTATTATGCGTGACAGGCTCAATAGCCGCATACAAGGCCTGTGAATTTATAAGACTTTTGCGAAAACAGGAATGTAGTGTACAGGTAGCTATGTCTTCATCAGCCACGCAGTTTATTGGAGAACTTTCGCTTGCATCGCTAAGCGACAACAAGGTAATGACAGATCATAATCAAGATGGACTTGAGCATGTGAACGTTGCGATTGCATATGATGCGGTGGTTATTCTTCCGGCTACAGCAAATATTATTTGAAAAGCAGCAAATGGTATAGCAGATGACGTTGTATCAACAATACTATCTATATGCGAACAACCAAAATTATTTGTTCCTGCGATGAACTTCAGAATGTGGCAAAGCACTGCAACTCAAAAAGCTGTTAAAATTCTTCAAGATAATAAGAATGTTGTGATGATGCCTGAAGAGGGACAACTAGCATCTCTGCATGAAGGAGAGGGAAGACTGCCAGAACTTCATGATGCTATCAATGAGATTAGATCCATGATGAAAATTAAAACACCTCTCAAAAACAAGAAGCTTCTGATTACCGCTGGCCCGACTAGAGAGAGTATCGACCCTGTGAGATATATCTCCAATAAATCTAGTGGTAAAATGGGGTATGCACTTGCTGAGGCAGCAAGGGATATGGGTGCAGATGTTCAGCTGGTATCGGGCCCTGTATCGCTGGCGCCACCACCTGAAATGAAAGTTATTAATATAGAAACAGCTAAGGACATGGAGAACAGCATTTCAAAACATCTAGATGCCGATATAATTATTATGTGTGCAGCTGTTTCTGATTATGCCCCAAAAGAAATATCAAAAACAAAAATTAAGAGCTCTGAATCAGAAATGTCTTTACAGATGAAACCCACAACGGATATCATTAAGAGCATTTCAAGTAAAACAGATGCGCTGATTGTTGCTTTTGCGCTTGAAACTTGCAACGGCAAGGAAAATGCAATGCAAAAATTAATGGATAAGGGAGTAGATTACATTGTTCTTAATCATCCAGATGATGATGGGTGTGGCATTGGTAGTAATTTCAATAAAGTAACAATCTACAGCAATAATAATCAGGAAATTAATATTTCTAAAGATAGAAAAGATCGTGTAGCAAGAAAGATACTAGAAACAATAGTAAATCAATAATTAATAGGGAGTATTTTGATGATTATAGATATTATTCTACCGCTATCTTTGGTATTTATAATGTTTACTCT
>CAYNPP010000008.1:3012-5727 GCA_964399095.1 uncultured bacterium
TGCTACCAATTGCAAATAAAATTTCAACAGCTTTATTTATTATTATTGTTATTGGAGCGCTGGCAAGTGAGTGGCATACATTTATAGAAAATGTCTACAGGCTTGGCCCCGCTATTATTTTACTTATTATATCTATGCTACTTATTGGATACAATAGCGCACGGTGGTGTAACTTGGGAGATAAGCAATCTATTACCATAGCTATTGAATCTGGAATACAGAATGCCACCGTTGGTATTGCAATTGGAAATTTAATAATTGGAAAGGGAGAGGGGCTGTCTGTCCTAAGCCTTCCGTCAGGTGTATATGGGATATTGATGTATCTTGTTTGTCTTCCTTTTTTATTATGGGTACTGAAACGATAAGGGGTAATAAATTGAAAAATATAAATCATCACTATATGGCAGTTGAATTGAATATACAGACCTTTGCGCTTATAGATAAAAAAGATAGGAACGAACAAGATGATTTAAGGATGATTAATTTTTCTAAATCATCTTTATATCATTGGAGAAAATCTGATAAATATGGCATTGCAAATGAACAAAGAGGTCAGTGGCTACTTTCGCATGTCTACGCAAAACTAAATCAACCTAATGAATCGCTATACCATGCTAAAAGGACACTGGAAATCACAGAAAAAAATACAACGCACCTAAAAGACTATGATTTGGCGTATGCCTATGAATCAATGGCGCGCGCGTACTCTGTTTCTGGAAATAAAGATAAAGCAGAGCGATGGAAGAGCAAGGCAAAGGAAGCAGGAGACTTAATTGAATCTGAGTGTGATAAAGAGTCTTTTATTTTTGATTTACATTCTTAACAACAAAATTATTTATTAAAAATTTTACGCATCAGCCATTTGATTGGATCATAATATCTATCAACCACACGTTCTTTTAGAGGAATTATACTGTTATCAGTTATTTGAATGTGCTCAGGACATACATCGGTGCAGCACCGCGTGATATTACACATACCTGAACCAAATTCATCTTTAATATCTTCTATTCTATCCCCTTCATCAAGTGGGTGCATCTCCAGTGAGGCCAGCCGCATCATAAAACGTGGGCCAACAAATTTATCTTTTTTATCATTATCCCGCAGAACATGACATACATTCTGACATAGATAGCATTCAATGCATTTTCTAAATTCCTGAATTCTATCTACATCCCTCTGCATCATATAGTGATTTCCATCCTCTTCTCTTGGGCGCGGTTGAAATGGTTTTATTTTTTTATTTTGTTCATAGTTCCATGATACATCTGTCACTAAATCTTTTATGGTTGGGAATGTTCTTATTGGTCTTATACTGATCGTTTCATTTTCATCAAATTCATTTAATCGAGTCATGCATCCCAGCCTGGGTTTACCATTAATTTCTACGCTGCATGAGCCACATTTTCCCGCTTTACAATTCCATCTTACGGCCAAATCTCCAGCGTGCTCCTCCTGTACCTTGAACACTGCATCCAAAACAACCATCCCCTTGTCAACATCAACAGAGTAGTCAACCATCTGGCCTTCTTCACCCTCTCCTCGCCATATTTTAAAATTACGTTTTGGCATTTTCAAGCTCCTCTAAATCTGCATACGCTATTTTTGTTAGTGCTTCAGGAGGAGATGTTCTGGGATGTTTTGTTACAGACATAGAACCATCCTCTTCCATTTTTATTACGGTATTATATGTGGTGCACTCCTCTCTCTCTTCTGGAAAATCAATTCTTGTGTGTCCGCCCCTACTCTCTTGTCTAATAAGTGCTGATTTTGCTACCGCTTCGCATGTTATAATCATATTGTTGAGATCTATAGCTAGGTTCCATCCGGGGTTGTACTGAGATGCGGGGCTTGCCTTCATGTTGTCTAGGTCTGGCTTGAGCGAGGCAAGTTTCTTAATGCCCTCTTTAAGCTCTTCCTCTTCCCTTACTATGCCTACATGGTGATCCATAATCTTTTGAATGGATTGGTGTACAAGATACGGGTTGGTTCCACTTTCTCTGTTGAGTATATCTGTATTTTTTCTGATTATATTGATAATATCAGAATCACTAGAAGATTTCAATTCATTGCTGCTACAGTATTTTTCTGCATTTTCACCGGCTAATTTTCCAAATACAAGTAAATCTGAAAGGGAGTTCCCTCCAAGCCTGTTTGCTCCATGAAGTCCCGCTGCACACTCTCCGCACGCAAATAATCCTGGGACATTTGTTTGTTGAGTATCATGGTCAACTCGAATTCCACCCATAAAATAATGTAAGGTTGGGCCTACTTCCATGGGATCCGTTGTAATGTCAACCTCCGCTAATTCTTTAAATTGATGGTACATAGAAGGAAGCTTCTTTTTAATATACTCAGCTGGCTTTCTTGAGGCAATATCCAGATATACTCCTCCATGATCTGACCCTCTCCCCTCTTTAACCTCATTCATGATTGCTTTTGCAACAACATCGCGGGTTAAAAGCTCGGGCGGTCTACGCGCATCATTATCTCCCTGAAACCATCTTTCAGCTTCTTCTATTGTATCAGCTGTTTCTTTTGCAAATTTTTCCGGTATATAGTTAAACATGAAACGTTCATTCTTATTATTTAAAAGAACTCCTCCTTCGCCTCGCACTCCCTCAGTTACTAGAATTCCTTTTACCGAAGGTGGCCATACCATTCCAGTTGGATGAAACTGCGTAAACTCAAGATCCATTAGCTCTGCTCCTGCTC
>CAYNPP010000008.1:5827-22244 GCA_964399095.1 uncultured bacterium
CCAAAATTTCTTTGATTAATTAATCCATCTTTGGTTCTATCGAATACAGCACCCATGTCCTCTAGCTCTCTGACACGTTCTGGCGCTTCCTTTGCATGTAACTCTGCCATTCTCCACTGATTTAAAAATTTTCCTCCTCGCATGGTGTCACGAAAATGAATTTTCCAGTTATCTCGTGGATCGACATTTCCTAAAGCAGCTGCCATGCCACCCTCAGCCATCACTGTATGTGCCTTCCCTAATAATGATTTAGAAATCATTCCGGTATTTAAGCCTCTTTGTGCACATTCGATAGCTGCTCTGATGCCTGCTCCACCTGCACCAATAACCACCACATCATGTTCTATTGTCTGAATTTCTTTTGTATTTAACATAAACTATTATTTAATTAAATGGCTCCCCCAATTTGACCATGTGTTTAAATCTGTTATAGTACCGTTAGAAACGAGCATAATATATAAATCTGTTAATCCAACCCATACCATACTTACCCATGCCCACAGCATATGTTTGGAGTTTAAAATAGATACTTTTTTCCATAAAGTGTACTTTACATTCTCATTCCCGGCGGGACACGTGAAGCAATCTTCACTTCCACCGATAAGGTGTCTGAATGCATGGCATCCAAATGTATAAAAACCTAGCAGCGTTGGATTTATTAATAGGATAATGGTTCCTACTCCAACACCAAACTCACCTTTGTAAAATAGTGCGCAGAAACCATCATAGTAAAGTATCCCAATATATAGTATCGCAAGATAGAGCGTGTATCTATGTATGTTCTGTATAGTTAGCAATCCGGTCTCTCCCTTATAGTTACCACGTGGAATTCCTTCTACGGAGCACGCTGGAGGAGTCAAGAAAAAAGACCTGTAATAAAATTTTCTGTAATAGTAACATGTTAACCTAAAAGAAAGCGGGAACACTAAGATAAATAGAGCAGGTGAAGTTGGGATCCATGATGGAATCCAAGTTGGCCATGCGCCAAACCAAGAGTGATGGATTTGATTCTGTGCCATTTGACTTCCATCAGTTAAAGCAGAAAATAGAAGGGGAGAGTAAAACGGTGATAAATAATTTTCAGCTACAAAATCGGTCCCAGAAAAAGCTCGCCACGTTGTATACATCACAAAACACAAAAAACCCAGCGCTGTTAGAGTGGGCTCAATCCACCAACTATCATTTCTTTCGGTTGAAAAGAGTTTTTGAGTCATTATAAGACTCTAATTAGAATGGGATGTCATCATCTGTGACGGGTGATGCATCACCACTCATATCAGAGGAATTATCGTTCGTTCCGCCGACTTCCATCCCCATTGGTGCTTCATTAGTATCTGCTGGCTGTGTACTATTTGCAGGCATAACTTCCTGACCGTAGTAATCCATTGCCATTTGAGATAGCTCATCCTTAAGCTCCCTTTCGGCATAGATAGTATCATTATACTCTTCATCTTTTCCTTTTTGGCTTGGCATACCAACAAAGGGACCATTAATTCCCTCAATGATTTTAAAACCCTTCATAACAAAACCTTCACTGGTGCGAACATCAAAAAAAGCTTTAATCTTGCCCCACTCACCTCTAGTCATTCTTTCAATTTTCAATTTTTTATTCTCCTGTTAGTAGTATAATTTAATAGCAATTAATAGAAATTTCAATCTAATATAATTCATAATTATTTATATTTATTTGATTTTCAATCCAATATATTATAGGTGATTAATCGGATGTAATTTATGAAAAATATATTTTTCTTTGGGGATGGAAAGGCAGAGGGTCAAGGCAATCAAAATGATTTGCTTGGAGGAAAGGGTGCAAATCTTGCTGAAATGACCAATCTAGGAATCCCTGTCCCTCCCGGCTTTACAATTACAACCACGGTCTGCACATATTTTATGGACAATAATAACTTCCCTCAAAATTTAATGAATGACATAAAAGCATCGATGCGAAATATTGAAAATATTATAGGAAAAAGCTTTGGTGATGCTGATAATCCTCTTTTAGTATCAGTCAGATCTGGTGCAAAGGAATCTATGCCAGGAATGATGGAAACTGTTTTAAATGTTGGACTTACAGAAAAAACAGTTGAGGGGCTTGCTAGAACCTCTAACAGTAGGAGGTTTGCATATGATTCCTATAGGCGATTAATCATGATGTATGCAGATGTTGTTATGGAAAAATCAGCGAATATAAATATAGATGTAGGTATTAGACATTTGTTGGAAGAGCACATGGATCAGTATAAGCAAAATAAAAATTACATTAGAGATGCAGAGCTAGATGCTGATGATTTAATTATTTTATGTTCTGAATTTAAAACAATCATTAAAGATAAACTGAATAGTGACTTCCCTGATGATGCAATCGTACAGCTTGAAAGTACAATTAAAGCAGTTTTCTATTCTTGGAATGGCGAGAGAGCAAAAAATTACCGGAAAATTGAAAATATCTCTGATAGGTCTGGAACTGCAGTTAATGTTCAAAGCATGGTTTTTGGTAATATGGGATCTAAATCTGCAACTGGTGTTGCCTTCACTCGTAACCCCTCAACTGGTGATAATGTGTTCTATGGTGAGTGGCTGGAGAACGCTCAGGGAGAAGATGTAGTAGCAGGAATAAGAACACCCAATCCCCTAAATAATGAAAGCCGTTCCATGCAATCTGAAAATCTTAAAAGTCTTGAGGACCAGTATCCAGTTTTGTACAAGGAACTTTTTGATATCAAAAACGAGCTTGAGGTGCACTATAGAGATATGCAGGATATTGAATTTACCATTGAAAATGAAAAGCTTTGGATGCTGCAAACTCGCAATGGAAAAAGAAATGGAGTAGCTGCTATTAAAATAGCATTGGATATGCAAAACTCAGATATGATTGATGAAAAAGAAGCCCTGCACCGTGTATCATCACACCATTTAAATGAAATCATGCTCCCAACAATTGATCCTGTAGAAGAAAAGAAAGAGCCTATAATAGCAAAGGGGCTTCCTGCTGGCCCAGGAGGAGCATCAGGGCAAATTGTTTTCACTGCAGATGACGCTCAGAACTGGCATACAAATGGTAAGAATATAATCTTAGTTAGACAAGAAACCTCCCCTGAAGACGTGCATGGAATGTATGCCGCTCAAGGGATATTAACATCAAGAGGCGGTATGACTTCACACGCTGCCCTAGTTGCGCGTGGTTGGGGAAAATGCTGTATTGTTGGATGCTCTGATATTGTAGTAAGCTACACCAATAAGACAATAACTGTTGATGATAAAGTATATAAAGAAGGTGACTGGATATCATTAAATGGATCACAGGGGAATGTGTACGGTAAAAAACTTAGTTTAATATCTAGCAAAGTAAGCGATAATCCTCTTTTTGATAAAATAATGAAGCTTGCTGATAAGCATCGATTACTTGGAATTAGAGCTAATGCAGATACAAAAAAAGATGCCGAAAATGCTCGTCAACTTGGAGCGCAGGGAATTGGATTATGCCGAACGGAACATATGTTTTTTAGTCCCGACCGTATACTGAGTATGAGAAAAATGATCCTGGCAACTAATCTGGATGATAGACAAAGCGCTCTGAATGAATTGCTTCCTCATCAAAAACAAGATTTTTATGAAATTCTAAAGGCGATGGCTCCACATCCAGTTACAATTAGATTGCTGGATCCACCTCTTCATGAATTTTTACCTCAAACTGAACAGCAAATAAATGAACTTGCCGATGAACTTAATATTAAACCAGAAAAAATTAAACAGATTATTGAAGATTTACATGAAACCAATCCTATGCTCGGTCATCGGGGTTGCAGATTGGGAATTACATATCCTGAAATCACAAAAATGCAGGCTGAGGCAATTTTTAGTGCATCAAAGCAGCTAATATCAGAGGGCATTCAGCCCTTCCCAGAAATTATGATTCCTCTCATTGGCTCAGAAAATGAATTTATTAATCAAAGAGATGTTATACTTTCAGTATATAGTGATAAGAATATGGACATGGAGTATAAAATTGGAACGATGATAGAGCTTCCAAGAGCATGTCTTATAGCAGATAAAATAGCAAAGTATGCAGATTTTTTCTCTTTTGGAACCAATGATCTCACTCAAACCACTTTTGGATATTCTAGAGATGATGCAGGCGGATTTATCTATGATTATATAAATAATTCCATACTTCCTGGAGACCCATTTGAGAGTATAGATGTAGAGGGAGTTGGTGCTCTCGTTGCCATGGCAGTGCAAAAGGGCAGAAAAGTCAATCCTGCATTAAAGATTGGAATCTGTGGTGAGCATGGTGGGGACCCAATGTCTATTGAATTTTTCAATAAAAATAAACTTGATTACGTGAGCTGCTCTCCATTCAGAGTTCCAATAGCGCGTCTTGCTGCTGCTCATTATAATAAATAACTATTTTCTATAATAACTATTATGAGACAACCAAAAAAAGACATGAGAAAGTGTGGTATGTACTATTACACTTATGTCCCCTGGTGCTTTAAAAATAATCAAATAGACAAACTTGATCAAGAAGATATAGATTGGTATTACAATGTATATTTAAAAGAGAGGGAGAAAGCTAGCAATAAATAAGGCTAACTATCATTATGTAACGCATAGTTACCACACTTTGAGAATAATCAAGAAATTTTGTATATTTAGATGAGTATGATTTAAAAATGAGGAGAAGTGTATGTTTAAAAAATTATATGTGATGACCTTGGTTGTATGTATTGGAATAATTTGTGCCAATAATATAGAACAAGATCAGGAACAACTAATAAAAGATAAAACTCTTGAGGAGTTTGCGAAGATAATTTTTAGTAATGCCATGGAAGCCAAGAGAGCGTTTCAGGCAGCACAGGTTCGTGAAGAAGTAATTGATAATTTTGCAACAACAGCACCACGTTCAGAGTTTATTGCTAATGCTGATATTGATCCTGAGCTAGCTACAGGGGTTGAAAGTGCAACCATGTATGTATCAACAGATGGGCAGAACTCATGGCAGTCAAATGATGCTATTTTACTTGGAACTGAGGGTTATGAGAATACCTGGGAAGCAAGTATAAGTACAGCTGATGGAAGCACGGCCCATTCGTATATTGCAGGTCTTGTTGATTCTGAGGTGCTAGGTGAGAGTTTTGGCACGATACTTGTCTCAGGTTCTCCTCATAATGAAAATGGAAACTGGCCTCCAGGAAGCAATCTATATGCTGTGCTTGCAAACGACGAAGTAGGAGACGCCTCGTCTGACTATGATATAACAACCATTAAAGGAACATATAAAGCAACTGCAGATGGAGAAGATATAGATAGGGTCTACCTTAGTCTCACGCTCAACGGTGGGTGCTGTGAAGAAGGTGGTTTATTTGGCCCATGGTATCTGTATGGAGTAGGCATTGTAAATCCTGAATCCGAAGAAGAGGTGGCATATGCCATTGGATATGGGGATGGAGGTTTCGGAGAATTGGAACCTGGACTATTAAAAATAACCGGTGATTTAGCAACAGGTGAAATAGATGGTTTTGAGTATATTACTACAAACATATCATACAGTACTGCAGGAAATGATATGCAGGCTACAGCTTTAATGAGCTATCTAACTGGTGACAGTCAGTGGGGTCCTTGGCCAAACTCATATGGTGGATTTATTGTCCTTGGTGTTACAGTTGAAGCTGCACTTGATGGCCTTGATGTTGCTGCTGACATTAAAGATCAAACAGACCCAGGTTTGTTTGTTTGTAGCACTGCATCACAAGTGGGTAATACTCCTTTAGTATTATCAAATCCAGATTACCAGGATGACTCAAATACCTTAACTGTTTTATATACTGATGCAGATGGAAACTTACCGTGGTTCAGAGCAGCACAAATATGTAATACTACCGAAAATGGTGGCAACTGTTTCACACAAATTAACATGATACCTGATGGGCATGACTATGAGAGTGGCGCAACATTTTCAGCTAATATTACTGATGATTTAATAAATCAATATGATTTGTCTGGAGATTATGAAGCGCATTTTTGGTTTGCAGATGATGATATTGAAGAGTATCCAAATGCACAGATAGAGCTAGATATTAATATAGGTGGTGGATGTGGATTGGTTGGTGATTCAAATGGAGATGGCGTACTCAATGTTCTTGATGTTGTGCTGACTGTAAATCTTATTCTTGATCCAGGTTCTGAAGGAAGTGACTGTTCTGATGTGAATAGTGATGGCGCATTGAATGTTCTTGATGTTGTGTTGCTTGTCAATATTATATTAAATCCATAGAATAAATTAGATAATTATATTTGTAAAATAAAAAAGGGAGCTCATAGCTCCCTTTTTATTTTCAAAAATATCTCAAGAAATTACTCTATCATTTCATCGTCACCACCTGAAATAATATCTTCAATTCTCATTTCTCCCGCCTCAATCATAATATTAGCAACCTTAACAACCTCTTTTCTTGAAATCATTACATCGGATTTTTTCATTGCCTTGTCAACAGGTGTATACATAGCCTGTTTCTTTTTAGGGAGCATCTCTAAAATTGCTTTAACTTTTTCCTCATCAACTCCCTTGAGTGATTTTGCCATTGCATCTAAATCGATGTCTGGATTCGCCCAAAAATCTGCAGCTATATCATCTGACATATTTAATAGATCATCAAATGTAAGTAGATATTTCTTCACATCTGCATATAATATTGGATCATCTGTCATCAATTGATTTAAATAAGCGTTAGCTTCATCCTCTGACATTTTATTTAAAATTTCAGCAATTTTTTTGCCTCCGCCTCGTGTAAACTCCTTGGCCTCTGGCAAAAATGAAGTATTTTTTTCTAGCTCCTTTGCTATACTAACAACCATCTCTAGTGGCACTGACTTTAAGTTTCCTAGCTCTATTATAACAGCATTCCTTTTTTCATCTGATAGCTGAGCTAAAAAGGCATCTCTTCTTTCAGTAGTAACTTGATCAATTGCAAGTGCGATGATTGTTGACTTCTCATTTTTAAGTAATGTATAAAGCTGTTCTTCATTTAGAGTATCAAGAAAAGCAAATAATCTCACAGATTCAGGTTTGCTTAGTTGATACTTGTCAGACATCATTTTAAAATAAAACTCTTCTAAAACAGTCTTTTTGAGATCTGGTGGGATATGATGAAGCTCTTTTGCCCTGACTCTTATTTTAATTATAGCAGACTCAGGAATATCTGTAAAAAATGATAACGCCAAAGATTCTCCGTACACCTGAAATATTATAGCCGCCTTATCTAATCCCGATAAACTTTCGTAAGTTGTCATTATTAATTATTCCTTATGTATTTTATTCTTCTGCGCCTTCTTCGCCACCTTCTCCACCATCTCCCTCTTCAAGCCAATCACTAATAATTTGACTTGCTCCTTCTTTCTGCCCAGCACTCATTGAAACGGCTGATTGACGTAAGGATTTAATTTGAGATCTTAATACATCCTCATTATAATTACTTTCAGTTGGTGGTGGTGTGTAGCCTTGATTTTGTGGTGCTGCTGCTTCGGCAGATTTCTTTGGCTTAAGATATACAACTTTCTTCTTTTTTCTTGCTAGCACAAATACTAATACCAATAAAATTAATGCAACTATACCAACAATAATCAATAAAATATTATTCCCAGATGTTAATCCTCCTGCAGGTGCCGCATCCTCATCCCCTGATTCTTTCTTCTCGAGCAAATCAAATAAGCGACCTTCAGTTGTTTTAGCATCATCTAGTCTAGATTGAATGGACTTTTCATAATCGATACTAATATTATCAAGTAGGGTGTTTTGCTTGTCTCTGTACTCTTTTTCTATTTCAAGTAAACTAACATACTTTAATGAATCTATGTTTCTATCTAGTTCTTTTCTTCTTGCTTCCTGATCTTCCCAAAATTCTCTTGCACTTGATGCTTCATCTAATTGACGCTCTAATAATTCCTTCTCTCTGTTGCTGGCCTCCATTGCTGCATCTAACTGTTTTTCAAGCAAAGCCCTTTCTTGAGCATCAATCTCTTGCATGTTTTGAATTTCTTTTCTTAATGCTTGCTGCTCTTGCTGAAAAATAGACCACTTGATTGAGTCTCTAAGCTCTTCATAGCTTGTGAGAACTGATTTGATTTCATTTTCAAGTTTCATCATTCTATCATTCTCTTGGGTGATATTTTTTGATATATCTTTTTTTGTTGGCATTTTTTCAAGAGTAAAACAATCAAAACAATTTCTAATTTCTGGAATGTTAGTATTAACAAAATTTGTAATGGTCTCTCTTGATTCAACTGTGTAAATATTCTCATTGAGATAAACAGATATTTTTAAACCTGACATCTTATAATCATCATCACTTCTTTGTGATGAACTTGATTTTTTGGTAGATTTATCAATGCCCTCCATGGTGGGTAAGTCTCCATCTAAACCAAGGCCCTCTATAAATGTGTATCCAAACGGGTTAGAGCCTTCGTTACTTGATACAGGCTTTATTTTTTTCTTTGTGTTTTCTATGGGTGCTACCGGCTTATACTCTAGCTGCACATCGGTAAATACATAATAATCCTTCTCATCAAACATTTTATTTAAAAAGCTTGTGACCTTCGAGCTAAATACTTTTTCTAGCTCAACTTGCTTTAGAAATATTTCAGCGTTTTCTCCAAAAAGAGCGCTGGTTGAGATTATCATTAACGTTATTATTAAATATTTTTTCATAAAAGCTCCTAGACTAAATATACATATTCCTATTTTACACCAAAAATAATTTTAATTCTTCTATTTTTTCCCATTTGTTCAGCAGTATCATTGTTAGCTGCTATAAAATTGTCATCTACCTTTCCTGATCTTACTTCCGCCCATGATGCTCCAGCCGGCCATCTGTCAGCATAGCCTGATGCAATTAATCTCCCTGGTAGCACACCTTTATATATAAGATAGTTTACTACATTGGCAGCTCTTGCTGAAGATAGCTCCCAGTTTGTAGGATATCTTTTTGCAAGAGATGGGGGTGGGGCCTGATTATCTGTGTGTCCCTCTATTATTATACCTCTTAGGTCATCAGGGTTGCCCATTAATTCCTGCGCTGCACCATCTAATATTTCCTTTAAAGCCTCATCTAAATTAACAGAGCCAGATCCAAAACAGATATCACCATCAAGCTCGAGAGCTACTCCCCTTGGATCTTGAGAAACACTTGCTTTCTCTGAAATATCAAGGTCTTCAACTATTTCCTCAAGCTCCTGTTTGATTTCAGCTTGATTCATTATGGGCTCTCTTTCAAATTCCTCTTCCTGATCTGTTGAGCCACCAGTTTTTTCAGCCTGTGAGTTCGCAAAGGCTGCATGCTTTACTGGATCAGGTGACATCATAGAATATAATAATACAAAAAATGCAAATAGGAGTGTCATCATATCAGCAAACGTTCCCATCCACAGTGGTAATCCCTCTTCTGTCCCACATACTTCACCGGAACTACATTCTTCTATTTTTTGTTCTTTTGCCATTATTTATTACTCGTCATCAGTTTTACGTAATGCTGGTGGTAGATAAGCATTTAATCTTTCTCTGATTTCCATGGGATGCTTCTTTAGTGCAATCAAAATAATTCCCTCAGTCATCATTGCACTCTCTATTTTTTTAGCATCACTTTTCCCTTTTAGCTTATCAGCGAATGGAAGGAATAAAAAGTTTGCAAAAAATGCACCATAGAGGGTTGTAATCAAAGCCACCGCCATTGAAGCACCTAAATCACTTCCGCCGCCGCCCATTCCTGCTAACATAAAAATTAATCCTATAAGTGTTCCGATCATGCCAAAAGCGGGTGCATACATCCCTAATGTTTTCATAATATTTGCTTCCATGCCTTCTCTTTTGTCTCGATATTTTTCTGTATTTTCTAGTATAGTCTCTATATCATCTGGCTTGGTTCCACCTAAAATTAAATTACACCCATCCTTAACCATATGCATTCTAAATGGCATGGATTCAGGGTCGCTTTCTAATGCAGATTCCAAATCTTTTCTTCCTTTTCTGTAATGCTCTCCAAGATTGCACATATCATCAACCACATCACCCAAGGTGAAATTATCATCCTGAAATATCATTTTCATTAATTTAAAAAGAGCTAAAACCTGAGATAATCTAAACGCTATTGCTGTTGCTGCAAGTGATCCACCAAAAACAATCAGCAAAGACACAAGATCCCATAGCGCTATAATTGATACACCAGCTCCAGCTGCTCCTAGAACCGAAGCAAGTCCCATCAAACCCAGACCTAAAACTAATCCTATAATTGTTCCTAAATTCATACTGTTCCTTTTATTCTATTTCTTCTATAATTGATTGTAATTTGTCTTCCTTCATCGCTTCAAGAATATCTCTTACCTCATCATACTCTGGGTCAAGCTTTAGGGCAATGTTCCAATTGACAGATGCCTTTTTGACTTGTCCCATTGCAAAATAAATAGACCCCTTTCTTGCATAGGCAAACGCAATGTTGGGATTTATACTAATGGCCTTATCAATTTCCACTAGCGCCTTATCATATTCCTGATTAATTAGATGTCGCCACGATTTAGAAATGTGTCGCGTTGCTCTATTATAGTTTTTTATATCAACTAATTTCTGATTGTCATTAAGGGCCAAAGAATCTTCAAGAATAGATATTTTTTGTAGCAAGGATGTGTTTTCTATTTTGGCATTATCCAATGAAAACTTTAAAAAACGAATGGAATCAGCCACATTATTATAATTTAATTCTTTTGATTGTATAAGATTATTTAATGAATCAGACAGCTGCTCCACCGCTGATGAGGTGTATACGATGCTTGTGTTTGGATTTGCAACTTCTGGTTCGGAGTCACTATCATAGTACTCATTGATACTCATTTTTTTATTAGTAGGTTTTGGAATTTGCATTTCAAAACCAAAGCATATTGTTGCAGCGTCATCTACTATTGATAGATCTTCATTCCCTGGTTGTGAACGTACACCAAAATCTCCAAATGAATTTGCATGTACTAGGCCGAAAGATAAAAAATAATCATCTGTAATGGGTATTTTTGCCCCCAAGCTAACTCCGGCTCCATCATATTCAAATAAAAAAGTTTTTTTGTTTTTTGTTTTTTTACTCTCTGGTGTTGTCAACTTTACACCAATGAATGGTCCTATTTCTGAATTTTCTTGGTTGTCAAAATCACTTACCTGAATATCTCTTCCTACTTTTCCAGAGCCAAAACCAAAATTCATATCAAGAGAAAACTTCTCAAACTCCTTTTGACTTGAAAAAACTGCAAACATGGATGGACTGATGAATTGAGTTTCGCCATCTGTTTCTCTTGCAATAATATCATGAATTCCTAAGTCTACAGTTATACTCCCAGCCTGATAGATTTGCCTTTGTGCACTTAATCCTATTTCTGTTGGTGCTGACCATGAGGCAGATTCATCATCTGCAATCTCGTTTACAGATCGGGGATCGGAAAGCGTTGTAAAGCTTAGACCATAACTAAATCCATTATTTGCTTGTGATTTAAGATACAAGCTCGTGCTTAAACTCTTTAAATCTACATTAACTAGCTCAGAGGCAAAGCCAGCTGTAAATAGGATATTATCATCTTGATTCTCTGTAGCTGCACCCGGTGTTCTTAAAACAGATGATGGGCGACTAAAGGCTACTCGTGAATTAGCAATAGCCATGGAAGCTAAAAGAAGAAAAATAAGAATATTAATTATTTTTTTATTTTGCATCATTTAATTCAAGTAATTTTTTTTCAAAAAGGACATAATTCAGATAATCACTTTTTGGGTAATGAACTAAAAATTGTTCAATATAGTTATTTGCTTCCTCTATTTTTTTTAGTTTAATAAGGGTTTTAATTTTAAAAAATAGAAGATCTCCGTTTATGGTATCACTCCCAATCTCACTTAGTAGCTCAAGAGCTTTTTCATGTTGATTAGAAAAATATAAATTTTGTACACACAAAGAAACTGATAGCGCGCTAGTTTCATTTTCTATGGATTTAAAAATTGAGAAAAATTGAGAAAATCGCTGATTAAGAAAAACTTCTTTTAGTAATTGTATTTTTTCTTTTAGAGATAGATGGGCAATAATTTCATCGTATGCCTTTGTGATGTTGTTATGCAAGGAGGGCGCTTTAAACTCCTTGATAATTGGAGCAATAAAATTATCAGAATGTAATGCCTTCACATCATGTAATATTAAATTATTTTGGGGTGTATTTAAATCTAGCTCTTGTAAATCAATTTCTTTTTGTATAACTGTATGATTTTTTTTATCTATAACAACACCTAAATCCCATAGCTTATTCTCTGAGGAAAAAACTAAACAAATTAGCAGTGATACAATAAAAAATTTAATCATCATACTGCTCCCAATCGATGGTATACGAATAGCCAATAAATTCACCAAAATCTGGTGGAATAACCAACTCAAATGCTGCTATAGCATCAATCTCAATACTGGAGTCTGTTTCAATGTTCGGGTCTGTAAATGTATGTTTAGAGCCTCTAACATACGCTGTTAAGGATTTTGTTTTACCTTGCCAGTTCATTCTAAAGATAAAGTTGATTTTTACAAAATCTGCTCTTGCTTCACCAATATTTTTTATTTCACCAGATAAAATCCTATTGCCTCTAAAATCTACCACCTCTTTGATATCGCCAAGAAGGATGCTGTTAGCAAGTAACTTTGTTGATGGCTCAAACATCGTTCCATCCTCTTCTTTTTTTATTTCAAGGATATCATTTCTACGACTATAGTCATCATAATATGTGGTGCTATCTTCTATCTGAGTCACATTCTCTATTACTCTTTTTATATTTTGCCTTTGAATTGTAAGGCCACCTATAAGTGTCTCAACATACAGTATGTCCTGATCTTGATAGGTAATTTTACCAAAAACTGTAGAGCCGTTGTTTAGAATGATCTCTTTATTGTATATAGAAAAAGGATTTTCCCAAATTTGAGATTTAGCTTTTAGCTGATAGAGCTCCATGGTTATTGTTTCTATTTCTGATTTCAACTTTGTTATTTCATCTTGAAATCCCTGTATAACTTCCTTGTACACATCTTCTTGATCATCAGATAAATATGACTCCGTGTCATCAGCGCTAGAAAGGATGGATGAAACATCTTCAAGGGCATCTAGGCTGTTGCCATCAGATGAATCTACTACCGTTGTGGTTGCGCTTGGTGTGCTTTGAGCAAGCATAAACTGAGACAATGATACGCTGTCTGGTTCGGCACTACTCGAAGAAGCCGATGAGTTTGTGTAGAGAGTGCTATCATACATCGCAATTGATGTTGTTGTAGCATCATCACTATTATCTTTTTTCTTTTTTCCTACAAATGGCAACATACTGCAGCCATTTAATCCCATAACGATAATGGTTAATAATAAAATTTTATTTTTATACATATTCTTTGCCTTTGTCCTCTTCAAATAAACTGTATAGCCAATGAAAATATTAATAATGTTTATCATTTAACAAGAATTTTATCAACTTTACTTGTATGTATCACGTATTATAATACTATATATAGTGTTTTAAAATATTTTTTTACAATAATCTAGTTATTGCTCAATCCATTTTTCTTGTGTTAACTTACCATCAATAATAAAATTACATATAGATGATTATAGAATTGTTAAAATCAAAAATTCACCGCGCAACTGTTACGGATGCAAATTTAGATTATATTGGATCTATTACGCTTGATCCAGATTTGATGAAAGCGGCAAATTTATATGAATATGAAAAGGTCCATATCCTTAATATCACTAATGGTAATAGACTGGTTACATATGTAATAAAGGGCGCGGCAGGATCTGGAGACGTTTGTATTAATGGTGCCGCTGCTCATTTGGTTAGCACTGGAGATTTAGTTATTGTCGCTTCCTATTGCTCAATAGAAACTAAAGATGCAAAAGGGCATAATCCTGCAATAGTTCATGTTGATAGTAATAATAAAATTATTGATGAATAAAATTACCGTTGAAAAAATTCAAGCTCTAAAAAAATCAGGTAGCCCATTCGCTTCTGTGACGGCCTACGATTATACGTCTGCAAAAATCATAGATGACTCTGGGGTGCCACTGATACTTGTAGGTGATAGCGCTGCTATGGTGGCCTACGGATACTCCACAACACTTCCTGTTTCTATGAATGAGATGCTTCTTGTTTCGCGCGCTGTTTCTCGAGCCGTACAAGGTGCTTTAGTTGTAGGTGATATGCCTTTTCTTAGCTATCAAACCTCTCCAGCTGATGCTTTAAAAAATGCTGGTCTTTTTCTTAAGAGTGGTGGTGTGGGTGCTGTAAAACTTGAAGGCGGCAAAGAGGTCAAACGACATATTAAAAAAATTATCTCTGTGGGGATACCGGTTATGGGACACGTCGGTTTGACTCCACAATCTGTAAATCTATTATCTGGACACAAAACACAGGGGAAAAATCTACTATCAGCTCAAAAGATTCTTGATGACGCCAGGGCGGTGCAAGATTCTGGAGCCTTTGCTGTGGTGCTTGAGTGCATTCCATCTGAGCTCGCAGAAAAAATAACCAATGAGCTTTCTATCCCAACAATTGGAATTGGATCAGGCCCGCGTTGTGATGGACAGATTCAGGTTTTTCATGATATCCTTGGATTGTCTAAAACATTCAATCCAAAGCACGCGAAGCAGTATATTAATCTGTATAAAAATATAGGGGGTGCAATTAAAAATTACTCAAGGGACGTGGCCGATAAAAAATTTCCAACTAGCAAAAATTATACTTCAATTAAATCTGATATCCTAAACAAACTAAAATAAATGAAAATTATTAAAACATCCTCTGAGTTTCTTGTGTGGAGAGATTCGCTGGGTGACGCGTCCGTGGGCTTTGTGCCAACCATGGGTGCTCTGCATGAGGGGCACCTATCTCTAGTAAGAAGGTGCGACGCTGAATGCGCTGTCACCGTTGTAAGTATCTTTCTTAATCCCCTACAATTTTCTGAAAATGAGGATCTTGATTCTTATCCAGTTGATGTTGAAGGTGATATTAAAAAATTAGAATCAATGGGTGTCGACTCGGTCTTTCTCCCTAGCTCAGAAGAGATATATCAAAAAGGTGATGCCTTTATTATTGATGAGGATAGTCTATCAAAAAAATTAGAGGGAAGCAGTAGGCCACATTTTTTTAAGGGGGTGCTTACTGTTGTGGGGAAATTATTTAATATAGTGTCACCCAATAAATCCTATTTTGGAAAGAAAGACGCACAGCAGCTTATTCTTATTGAGCGCATGGTTAGCAGCCTATGTTTTCCAATTGAAATTGTAGCGTGTGATACAATAAGAGAGCACAATGGTCTTGCAATGAGCTCAAGAAATGAATACCTTTCAAGAGAGCAGCGCGACTCTGCAAAAATAATTTTTATTTCTCTCACATCAGCAAAGAAGATGGTAGATGAAGGAAAATTTTCAGCAGATGATATAAGACAAAAGATAAAACAGATTTTGAGCTCCGTAGATGGAATAGAGATTGACTATGTTTCTGTTGCCTCGCTATCTGATTTATCAGAGTGTAAGGGGGTAATCGATGAAGATGCATTAATCTCCGTGGCTGTTGTTATAGGCGGTGTTCGCTTAATTGATAATATATTTTGTGAAAATAATTAAACATAGAAATGAGGTGTAGAATGTACAGGGGATGCTTTTATTTATTATTTATCTTTAGCTTTTTGATGAGCCAGACAATTGATGAGACCTTGAGCCAAATTAAGTCACTGAAAAAAGAAATTGAAAATAATGAGCGGCTCGTTGAAAAGAAAATCGCTGATTTACGTGAATCCAATCCCCTCTTCGCCCCGCAGGATGCATTTGAGAGTGATGAGGAATATTTATCAAGAATGACACAGGCAATGCCTCAGCTTGATATTATTCGCAAGCAGTACCTTGATGACCTGTGGATTAAGATGAGTATACTCAGGGGCCGTTTATTTGAAACAAGTAATATAGATGTTACCCTTGATAAAGATCTCTATAATCCTAACGATGAGCTGTGGCCACTTAAAGTGTATCACGGAGACTACCAAAAAGAAAATTTTGATGTAACCATTAATATTAAAAGGGAGGTGGCCTCTGCCTTATACAAAAACAAAGATAATCTACAGATTGTGGGTGTTCTATCTATTGATGTGGGTGATGTTATTGGTTTATCAAAACTAAAAATTAAAGATCCAATCAGCACCTTTGAATTTGAGCATGAGTTTAGACCTATGATGAATTTTAAAGGATCATACACCGCTTTGAGTGTTGAGTTTAGCCCAGATGGGAAGAACCTTGCTACTAGTTGGAGTAGTGTTCATAGTTCTGATGTTATAGGTGGAGCGTTAATTGATTTAGAGAGAAGATACTATGCTAAAGG
>CAYNPP010000009.1:0-22000 GCA_964399095.1 uncultured bacterium
AAAAACTTCCACATTTAAAATTTAACCTCGCGGGTGATGGCCCTCTAAAGAGTATTGTAGAAGAAGCAGCTAATCAGCTTGATAATCTTGATTATCTCGGATGGATAAACAGATCAGACATCATAGATACTATTGAGGATAATGACATGGTTGTTATGCCAAGTATATTTGAAACTTTTGGAACAGTTGCACTTGAATCTCTATCAAGAGGTAGAATAGTTGTTATAGGGAATGAGCATGGAATAAGAGAATTCAAAATATTAGATGATTGCCTTTTTAATTTAGAAGATTATAACTCACTTGAAAATTCAATTAAGGTGATTTCTGAGTTTAATTCTGATGAAATTAATCGTATATCAGATAAATCATTTAGATGTGTGCAGGAGTATGATTCTCATACAAAACAAGCGTGGTTTAATCTTGTGAATGATGTTAATTTTAAACATGCTTAATAAGCTTATTATTATATTATTGATAGCCCTACCCTACGCACACGATGACCACAATCACGATCATGGGCGTGGACACGGACATGGAGCAGGGTCTATAGCTCATCATGGAGTTGTTTCTGGAAAGATACTAAATAACGAAACAAAAGATCCAATTGAATATTCCTCTATTTCAATTTTTTCTATAGATGATGAAAAATTGATTGCTGGTGCCATATCTGATGAAAATGGTTACTTTATTATTGATAATATACCTTCTGGTAATTTTAAAGTAGTTATTGAGTTTATCGGATACGAGCAGCATCTACAAGATTTTACAATTAGTAAAGATCCTGAGGATAAAACTGATTTAGGAGTAATCAGCTTGACGCCAAAAGCAATTGATACAAAGGAAGTGAATATTACAGGTGAGATGCCCACTATTGAATTTGAAACTGATAAGCTTGTATACACTCCATCGAAGGATATACTCTCAAGTAGCGGATCAGCTGAAGATGTACTTAACAATGTTCCTATGGTACTTGTTGATCAAGATGGCGCTATCTCACTAAAAGGAAGTTCCAATGTTAAGATTTTAGTTAATGGTCGTGAAAATAGAATTGGAGAGGGTGGCAATGACGTTGATAATATTCCAGCATCGATGATTGAGAAGGTGGAGGTTATTACATCCCCATCAGCAAAGTATGATCCGGAGGGAATGGCAGGAATAATCAACATTATTCTCAAAAAAGATGAAGATCGAGGCTTTAATGGTGAAGTTAAAGTTTATTCAAAATTTAATGAGCATCATAAACCTGGAGAGATGGGCGGACTTTCCATCAGCGGAAACTACAAAACAAGTAAATTAAACCTCTATTCATCTTATTCAAATAGCATTCGCTATAGAGATAGAGAGGGATCTAGAGAGGCATATACCACCTATACAAACCCTGAGGTTGATCCACTAATTCCACCGTCTGAGGTTGTTGCAACAGATAGCATCTATTTTACCTCGATTAGCAATAATAAGAAAAAAAGTCAGGTACTGAGGCTCGGGACAGATTACTATCTAAATGAAGATGTAACTTTAAACTTAGAGACAAGGTATAATACATACAGCGCAAGCGAGCAAAGCACTGAAACTACAATTTTACCAGAAGAAGAAGAAAAAACTCATGAGGATGCAGAGCCAGATGGAAATTATGAAATTGGAGTATCATTCTCTGCAGATAAAAGATACGATAACCCAGATCAAGAGCTTTCTTTCTTTTACTCCTATGATACACACCCTGTTGATACTGAATTTGACATAATTATTGAAGATGGGCATCAAGATACAACATTTATTAACAGCAAGCTTGCATCTCAGGAAGCAAAATTATTCTACAGCCATCCTGTAGGTGAATCATCAAAATTTGAAATGGGATATGACTTTGACCAAACAAATAATAATGAGGAGATGGACTATTTTCTACATATTCATGAATCAGAACTTATCCCTCCAGAACCAGGTGACCCCACACATATTTCCGGAAAGAATATATACAATTACAAAAGAGATATACATGGTGCATTTATTGAGTATAGTAGAGAGCTAACAGATAAGTGGAGCATTAAACCCGGAGTAAGGTTTGAATACGTCGATAAAAATATCAATTTTACAGGGACTCCTGATCACTGGTACTGTCTAATCCAGGATGGGTATCAGGAATTTGATTCGTACAGTGACTGTGACGCTTCAAGTATTTGTGCTTCAGAATGTTTACTCTCACCAATCGAATCAAATGAAATTGGAGCATACTCACAGATACTACAGGCTAATAACAATACAGATTTAGATGATGATTACACCAGTATTTATCCTAGCTTTCATGTTACATATAATATTACTGAAAAAAAGAGTCTTCAGTTTGCAATTAGCTCAAGGGTAGAGAGGCCGGGAGGCGGGCACCACGGTGGCTCAAGACAGATTAGGCCGTTCCCAAGGGAGATACATGCTGAGCACTTTATCTTTTTAGGAAATCCAGAGCTTCAACCCGAGTATTCAACCAACTATGAATTATCATATAAATCACCAATTTCAATAGGAAAACCGCTGACGCCCGTTGGTTTCTTCTATACCAATCTTTACTTTAATGATGTTAGAGATAAAATAGAGTGGTACAGCAGTAATGAGTATCCCAATTTTGATGTATTGACATTTAAAAATGCAGATAAGGCAAAGAGCTATGGCCTAGAGTGGTTCTGTATGATAATGGGGCAGACCCTAGGAGGTGGCTTCTGGTATAATGACGTTCAGGATGGATCAGATGATACTGAACTTAATGGTATCAATAAAGGTCTTAATATGTACGGAAAAATAAATTTACCAGAAAAAAATATTAAATTTTTTGGCCTTATTTTTTGTTTTTACTTTATGAAAATGCAAGATGAATACGGCTCTATGTTTGGTAATAAGTGAACAATATGTGCAAATACTGGAATTACAAAATCTATTTTTAATAAAAGAGCACGTATTTCATGTAATGTCGATAATATTTTTAATAGTGGTGGATTTTCAATGGAAAGAACAAAGCCACTTGTAGCTGGAATTGATTATATTTTACCTCCCTATACAGCGGGAGAAGAGTATACTAATTTAAGTAGCTCAAGAAACGGAAGAACTTTTTCAATTACCATAAAATATAACTTTGGAGAACTTCAAAGGGATAAACAGAGATTTAAATTTAACGATTCTGAGCGTGGCGGTGGAATGGATAGATACTAAGTGGTTCTAAAATACTAATCTATAGTCCTGGGATATCATGAATGGATATCCCAAAAGATAATTTATCAAAGCTCTCTGCTACCCCTTCATAGCTCCATATAAAATTTTCATATGAACCTTGAAGCATGATGTTGTCCTTTATATTATATGTGTATCCCAGACTAAAACTCTCTCTTAGATTACTGTCATATCCCCCATCAAATGGAACCGGCATACTCTGATATCCACCAAATAGGTGAAGCGGAAATATTGGAATCCTTATTGCCATACCAAAATGATGTGATGAGGTAGGATCAAATGTTTGTCTAATTTCATGATTAATTAGAACAGATGCAGGCAATTCTAAATCCTCTTCATATATATCATCTGAAGAAAACTCTAACCCTCTCCAATCAGTATACTCTAATTCATAAAATAAATTTATCATATTAAGTAATAAAGCTACTCCTGCATGAATAGTTGGTGGCTTCGTTACATTATAGTACCATGTATCTGAAAATGACTCATCTGAATCTATATGATTGGAATACGTGAATTTATCCTCAACATCTATAGAGACTGGCATATCAATCGATAGTCCATACTGAAAATATTTAGATATTGGATGTAGCAAACCAAAGGTTATGCCAGCTCCAGTATATGAGGGCTCAAAATGAAATGTACTATCTTGAGCAAACTCTGTCATTACATCCCTCCCACTTAGAACTTTTATATCTGCTCCAAAATATAGATTTTTTGCAAATTCAACGGCTGCAGCAGCATGATAAGAGGTCATATGCCCTTTCTCAGAGTAGTTGAATATATTAGATTCAGAGGCAGACATATAATCTAGAGATTTATGAGCTCCGCCGCTAACAACAAGTCTGCCTTTATAAACGGGCACAGGCTGAACAAAATCAATTCCATTAAAGCCAGTGTTGCTTATAGTTGAAGATGCGCTACTGAACTCGGAACTTGAAAAATTTAACTGAATAAAGGTGAACTGTGTTGATGCTAAATTTGCAGGGTTTGTGCTTAGTCCGGGTGTGATATATCCAGATGCAACTGATGCTCCTCCTATGCTATTAGATATTATCTGTGAATGGCTAAATCCCCAAAAAGGCCTTAGTACATCATAGCTGTTCTGAGAAAATATAAAGTTTAATAAAAGAGCTGTAATAAAATATTTTTTCATAATCTCTTTCTATTTTTTACTTTTTTTGTCTTATTTTTTTTATTACTCGTATTGCTGCTTGATTTATTGTTTTTTGATTTAGAATTTGATTTATAAGATTTAACTGATGTTTTATAGTTTGCTTCACTAGCATTATGATTATATGACACTGTTTCCTGAGAATTTGAAGATTCAGAATTATTATTTGTTCTATTGAAACTTCGGTCTCTTCTTTTTTGTTTGCTATTGTCACTTGAGTAATCACCTCCAGACGATCCACCATCTGACCACCAGTTAAAGCCATCATAGTATCCATGATAATATCCATTTGAATAGCTATAGTTATATCCGTGTCCATAATAGCTTGAATGATGATATGTCCCTGACCACCAATTATATGATAGATGGCAGTGCCCATGACAGGTGTGATAGTCAAAAGAATGACAGTAGCTGTGCATGCAGCATCTTTGTCCGTGATTACATATATAATTGTTAATAATAGTAGTATCACTCGAAGCTGTTGTTAGATTGTTAGATGTTCCAACTGGCGGCTTTATAACAGTGTAGCATCCAGATGATAATAAAGCAACCAAAATTGTTATAATTACATTGTTTTTTTTATTCATTATTTAACCTGCTATCCAATCAAAAAGATTTCCTTTAATAGATTAAACACAAATATTCTATATTACAAGTCTTTTTTCCATATTTTATATTTTTTTCCATATTTTAAGTATTTATTCTGAAATTTATTGAATTTACCATTTTATTTATTGTTCAGATTCTCATCTATTATTAATTTGCGTTCAATCAAGGGGGCATATTTGAAGGTTAGGTCTGCAGATTTATATAGATTAATTGAAGAGTCCTGGGACAAACTGGAACGGGACTTTGACATGAATTTTAAGAGTATGAATCAAGAATTCTTTGATGCTCTAGCTGGATGCATACAAAAAAATTCTGGAAATAAATACAAGCTTAAGGGCGCAACATTATATAAACAATATTTCCTGAAAATTAAAAATGATAATAGCCATACTGACTTTATTGGAGTGACTCCGATGTATCTATCTGCTCTTTCTCATTTTTTATATAATAGACCATTTGAAGATTTAGATATCAAACAGCCAATATCAGAAGTTGAAGAAGAAATTCCAGAATTTCCATATCATCATGCTTCCTTCCCTGCGACTCCCACAATCCCTATTAATTTACTAGAGCTAAAAAATAATAAAAAAATTTCTAAAGTCACCCTATCAATTATAGAAAAAATGTTTAAAAATAATAAAGATATTTCTAGTACATCACTCTGGTATAAGGATGAATCTATCAATCCAAATGGCACACACAAGGATAGAATGGCATGGGAAATATATTTGTGGTATGACAATGAAATAAAGAAACAAATTAATACCCCAGGGGGGAAAATATCTCTTAAAAGTCTCTCCCTTATCAGCTCTGGTAGCGCAGCATTCTCAGTACAGAGCATTCTTCGAGAGAGGGGGCTCCCCAACCTCAGAGTGCTAATGGATACTCATACAAATTCAAGGTTAATATCATTCCTTGAAAAATCTGAATGCAAGGTCTATTTAGAGGATCTTGAAAAAAAAGAATTTTCATCAAAGGATATTCTAAAAATGACTGACAATGAGAACGGATTGGACTTGACCTACAGTCCAATCTTCAATACCTCAAGAGAAGTTTATTATGATTGGCTTGCTTATGAAGTCCTCAATCAAAATCCAAACTGGGTCTTCATCCCCTTTGGGACAGGAGATTTATACAAGAATATTCTAATAAGAAACAGCAAGGAGCTAGATAAAAAAGTTTATTCAAAGAGGTTCTTTGGAGATAAAAAAATTCTAATGAACTGTAATTTCATGGGTGCTTCAAGCAACAGAAAAACATCAAAAATGAAAATGCTTTACTCCGCCTTCCAAAATAAAACCATTGAGCATACTAACAATAAAATAATTAAGCCATTAATAGAAAAAAAGAGTTGTGGAAATTTATCAGGGGTTACCATCGTTGAGGAAAAGTATATCGATGCCTCTATCGAAATTTCTGATTATTTTAGTATTAACTGTGAGCCTAGCGGGATATCTGGACTTGCCTTATTTTTTCAATACATTGATAAAGAAAGGCTTACAATAAACTTAAATGATAAAATAATTATTATCAACACTGGGAAAAGTGCAACAGCACAGTATTGCTAAATTAGCATGTAGCTAATTAGCAGTATTATATCTTCTATAGTTAAATATCCGTCATCATTTAAATCTGCTAATAATATCTGCTCTTCGTCTAAACTTGATAATTCTAAGATATGATTCATTAATAAGATAACATCAAAAATATCAACATTATTGTCCCCATTGATGTCAACATAGGTGACTGCCAGGTAATCATGTGGATACTTTGATGCTTTAGAGATGCTTGTTTGTCCAATATCCTGATGAGTATAGTCCCACAGAATATCTCCATCATAGCTTACCTCAAAAATTCTCATCTCTATTGCTACTGTCACTAAAGTATTTCCATTTGGAAGTCTTTTTGCACCAGACATTATATTTGAAAAAAAATCAGATTGATATGACCATATTGCTGTAGCTGGTCCAAATGGATCAATATCATCAATAAAATAGTTCCCAAGGTTATCTACTGGGGGGATAATTTCTAAGACTGATGATTCAATACCGATATTACCAAAACCTGTTGTAGAGCCATTATTGAACATTATAATATTACCAGCATTTGGGTACCCCTCCTTAATCCAATTCGCATCATGCTGACCTACTAGCATCTGATTTTCAGTTCCGCCCCTTCCATAGTTTGCAGGGTTCCCCCACCTATAAAGTATATCTCCCCCCTTTCCGCTATTTCCTCCAACATGTCCCGCTGCCTCTTGAGTAGTTGTACTATGGTCAATGATATAAAATTCACTCATATTCCTCGATGAAATTATTATCTGATCAAGATCCACATTATAATCAATAGAATTTGTATGTGTCCAGTCAGCAATGCCTAGCTGAGCCAACGGCATCTCACCAAGATTTATATCTATTAACTCAGGGTGCATTGAAATTATTCCATAGTTAACTAAATTTGAATCAACATCTTGAATTAGGTGGTCCCAAAATTTCCACTCCCATACTATAGCTGCAGAGTCTTGCCCAATTGGACTTAACTCTACAATCTTATCTGACCACATTTCACTTTCCACGTTTTCCCTGCCTGCAAAAAGCGCATCTTGGTACGTCTTCCTATCCCAAGAAATAATCAAAATATTTCCATTTTCCATAGGCTCAATATCATGGTGCTGAAGATGGTTTGTATCTGAATATTCGTACTGCCATAGAATCTCACCATCCCAGGAATATTTAATTATTTTACCTCCATAAGCAGAGCCAATTAGGTATGGATTTTCTATCTTAAAGGGGCATATTAATGTGCTGTCACTCATTAGATAGGGTGCCGTTGCAGCAGAAGACCCGTGAATCCACTGATTAATAATATTTCCATCATTATCCATGAGCATAGTGATGTTTTCTCCTCCTCCATTGGGGCCCTCAGTTAAAGGTGTAAATAATGTCATCCCATTAAATGGCTCATCGGACATTAAAATCCCTAACAATGAAAGTACTATAATTAACATATATTTATTGTTCATAATTATCACTTAATATCATTAATAAAACATATATTTAACTTAATAATATTTTGCAAATTAATAAATTTAATTAATAAATTATGGCAGATTTGAAGAGGCAAGAATCATCCGTTAATTCTCGACTCCTCCTCATCTTGCTTCTTCTTGGGCCCCTTTTTTAAGGGGCCCCTTTTTTAATCTTATATGGTATTTAAATAATTGATTTACTAACTTTACTCTTAAATCAAAACTTATATTTTAAAATAAAATGCATTTATATCAGCAGGCACTATTGATTATATCAATTGTATTTTCAATTGTATTTCCAAATACGATTGAAGATGCAAAGGATGCAATAAATCATGCATCTACATATCACTGGCTCGCAAGATACAAGCTCAATGATTCAAGTGATTTATTGAAATCTAAAGAATATTTAAACGAAGCAATCAGCATACTCGAATCTCTAGATGATTCTTTAGAGAAAGAAAGCCTACTAATTAAAGCAAAAAATAATCTTGATGACGTTGAAATTAGATATGACAATTGCTATGATAACATAAATAACGTATATAATTTTTATAATATTCTTTATGGCTATCAGAAAACCTATGAGTTCTATGATGACCCCGAAGTCACTGCAATAACAAACGCTACGCAGGAAAACGTACTAACTATTCCAAAACCATCAAATTCAGACTTTCAATACGATGTCATTGTTATTAGCGATCCTCCTAATTATGCTCTTGAAGATGAAGTTAGGGTAGAGCTTAATCTGTCATCACATTTTTATCCAAGGCCAATTGAGGACATACTTGATGTTATTTCAATGGATGAGTTTAAGAATATCTATAGTAATAATTTTTCAAATAGCATATTGACAAAATTATCTGATGCATGGAATAAAAATGATTTATTTATAGCTAAAGTAGTTCAAAATGATAAGATTGATGATGTCTACTACTATGGCCTGTATATATATGAGTGGAATAAAGAAAGAGATGCAATCCTTAGATCAGTATATTCTGATGGACTGATTGAAGATAGAAGAGATTTTGGGAAAAATAACACAATCATGATTCTTGCAGCTGTATTATTTACATTTATTTTCTCACTTTATTCACATTATATCTTTAAACTTTTTAAGGAAAAAAGAGATGTGCGCGATGTCTATTCCTGGTCAGGACTTTTATCATTTATTCTATCGTTGATATCAATGAACATTATTCTATTTGCAATTCGTCCAATTGCACCAGACCCATCGGCGATGCTAATGACTCCATACTCTCTATCATGGATTTTGTTATTTCACATATTTATTTCAGTTGCACCTATAGTTATAGTTTACCTCAGCTGCGTAATGATTCCAAAAATTTCAGAAAGAATATGTGATGGAGAAACTATAACATCACTACTAGGAGGATATTTTATTGCGCTATTTTATTTTATAGTATCAAGAGCACAACTAGAATCTCCAAGTAGTGAATTTTATCCTTTCCTATTTTTCATTCTAACAACCTGTTTCATTTACTGCGTGTGGACCTCACACCACACTTCATTATATTTCATTAAAGTAAAAGCTATATCTCTTATTCCTTTGGCTTCACTTATTATTATCTCTTTGCTTTATAGCTACTCACACATGGTTAATGATATCAATATAGTATATATTTCCTATGCTACTCTTTTAATTATACCTACAGCATTTGAAATAATTACTAGGCATATAGAAAATAAAAGGATTGCAGAAAACGATGGAATCGATGATGCCTCAAAAGAATTAACTGAAAAAATACTTCTTGAAAAAATTAATAACCCAGATTTTATAGATCCAAGTACACTCGCTCCAGATTATGTGACAACTAAAACAAACGAGTTTATTGAAAAAAATTCATCTAACAGCAAACCCGGGGTAATGTATATACATGGTTCTGGTGGAACTGGAAAAACAAGAATGGCAAATAGAATTGCTCAATCCATTATTGAACTAAATGGTGAGGAAGAAGGGAAGTGGATACTTTTTGGGGATTGTGATGAACTTAATAAGGAGGGTTCAGGTGTTCCATTTGAGCCTTTCTCGCAAGCGCTGCATGGAGTACTAGAAGCAGGTAGATTTGAACCTCCAGCCAAGAGAGCTAACAAAATAAAAGAAGGGTTAAAATCAACGGGACTAGAGACTGTGCTTGATACAAGTGGTCTAGGTATATTGAATACAATATTGGGAGCACAGGATGAAAATGTTCAGCCATCCACAACATCGGAGATGATTCAGATAATCATTAAAACTATTCTGGGGCTATCAGAAAAGCATCCTGTTGTTTTTATTATTGATGATATGCATTGGATTGACCCAATATCAGATTCATTATTCCAAGGTCTAATTAAAAAAATTCAAGGCAAAATAAACAATAATATTTATTTTATTTTTACCTATAATGACGATGGCAAAGCAGATGCTGCTCCAGGTGGCCCTCCCCTTGAATTTTTAGAAAATGAAAAAAATGAAATAACACTAATGAAAATTGACAGTAAAAAGTTTAATTACGTCAATCGATTCGATGATATTTTAATATACTCACTTGATTTTGAAAACCACTCAGCGCAGAGATATTTACAATACATTAACAACTTTGAGGTAGATAATATCTTAAGATTTCTCCAGCCATTAAAAATTATAATAGAAAATGACGGTATAGAGATAATTAATCAAAAAGTAAGAATAAAAAATAGCTTTCATTTTGGTACACTTCCTCCTCCAACCAATATCGTTGATATGATTGAGGCTCAATTATCCACCCTAACAGAAAGCCAAAAACAGGTAATGAAGTTTGCTTCATTTATTGGTCAAGAATTTAAAGCATCTATTCTATCCGAAGCATTAAAGATGAGAAGACTGCAAGTGCTATATGATTTAGAAGTACTAGAATCAAAAGGTATAATTGCTGATGTTAGAGCGCAGGATGATGTGTATGAGTTCAAGTCTAATGCTATTATTAACGTCATAAGGTACATAGCAAATATTACTGAAGATGATAACTTGGAAATTCCACAAATAGTAAGAGAATACCACTACAGAGTCGCGACATCTTTAAAAAAACAAATACAAAATGAAAGTGGCTCTATGAGAAATGATGATTTATTTACATTAGCAAAAAGATCATGGGCCGCAGGAGATAGAATGCTAAGCGAGGCCTTTGAATATAATTACAATGCGCTATTTATATCATATAGACAACTAAGATATGAGGAAGCAATTAATTTTGGTTCCAATATTTGTGATATATCAAATAAATTAGAGAGTAAAAGCAATGCTGAAAAGCTGTTAAAATCATATCTCGTTACAGCTCAGGCTAAGATCATTCTCGATCAGGATGCAGAAGAAATTGATAAATTAATTGAAGATTCAAAATTATTAATAAAAAAATCCACACTTGAAAATAGTAATATTTGGTCATTAGTTATACTAAATGTTGAGGCAGATGCATGTATGCATGATCATTCAGGAAAATTTCAAGAACAAATTCCAGAGAATCAAAAGCAATTAGGCTTAGCTCTACAAAAAGTAAAAAATAAAAATTCTTTTGAAGTCTTATTTGCCAGGTTAAGTCAAATAAGACTATCAAATGACTCTACTGATACAAAGAGTGCAGAACTAACTGAAATATTAAATATAGTGAATGCAATAGATATAAATGATCAGGATGTGTCCTTAACACCTCTTTCAGCCTTTTCTGATATTTCCACAACAAATTACAATTATTTAAAATCTGAAATATTAGAGGATTTGATTAAAATAATGTCAACATTTAAATCAGATAGCAAGGGGTTAGATAAATTATTTAAGACCTGCAGTGATATAAAGTCTGAAATTAATGATATTGAGGGATTAGCTACAATATCCTATCACTATGGAAAGAAACTTATTGAATTAAAAATGAATGAAGAGGCTACGACTAATTTTAAATCAACTTTAAGCAATGCTGAAAGAATAGGAAGCGAACTCTGGGAAGTAAGGGCCAAAATTTGTATAGCTAAAATAAAATATTTAAAGAAAGATATTAATGATGCACGTCAAGACATGGAACAATTAAATGATAAAAAAATTAATTGGGATGACCTTAGAATTAAATATGATATAATTATACTATTGCTAAAAATTGCTATAATAGAAAAAGATGAAAGAGGCATAGATAATTATATTAAACAGGCACAACATATTTTTGATTTAGACCCCAAGCATGGGTATCTATATAAAGAACTGAAAGATTTAATTAACTCAGCACATAAGGATGAAAAATGAACACAATAAAATTTTATTTATGTATACTCATTGGCATAGTAGGTGCACAGGTAAACACAGAGGCTATGAGAGATGATGAGAAAGAGGGATTCAAAAATAAATTTAGCCTTGACATGGAGTATGAAAAAGCAGATACCGAGGTGCTAGACCTAGCATCTGAATACAGAATTGATTACAATATAAAAAATAATTTTCACACATTTCTTGCTATTAAGTATGATAATGGCTTTGAAAAAGAGAAAAATCAGGAAAGTAATATTATTCAAAATAAAGGATTTGTGCATCTAAGAGCGACAAAAATAATAAAGGATAAATTTGGATTGGAGGCATTTACTCAATATGAATTTAATGAATTTCTTTTACTGTCTTCCAGACAGCTTTTTGGTGCAGGAGCAAGAATTAAAATTAATCATGGAGAGAATGCAACTACCTTCTTTGGAATTGGCGCAATGAATGAGAATGAAAAGTATGATACTGTTACAGAACAGGATAA
The DNA here is from genome assembly GCA_964399095.1 of uncultured bacterium. GTDB lineage: Bacteria > Fidelibacterota > Marinisomatia > SCGC-AAA003-L08 > D37C17 > TMED161. Next base: position 12,791 of record CAYNPP010000009.1, read on the forward strand.
AAATCAATTAAGATCTACTAATTATATAAAAAATAGTTTAGAAATTGGGGCAAATATTGTAATTGGAAACACATGCTACTTCCAGATAGCCCCTCAAAGCTCAGATGATTATCGAGTTCTATATGATGGTGAAATTAACTTTCAAGTTAGCGAACACTTATCTTTTGATTTCTCCGTAAACTATAGATATGATAATGAGCCTCATGGGGGGCTAGAAAATAGCTATATTCAGATATCTAATGGTATATCAATTGTATTTTAAATGTAAAACCCACGTAATAGTGGGCTTTAAAAGCTCCGGTACCAAGACTCGAACTTGGGACACGCGGATTAACAGTCCGCTGCTCTAACCAACTGAGCTATACCGGAAAAATTAGTCTAATAAATTACTTAGGTTTAATTAACTCAAAAAAGATATTTTTATTCCTCAGGAGTTTCCCTTGAACTTTCATAGGCCTGCATAACCTTTTGTGCTTCATTTACAGGCATATCCTCATAATGAGAAAATTCCTTTGAAAAAAATCCATTTCCACTTGTCATAGATTTGATAGATGTCGCATAGTCTGTTAGATTAGCCAATGGAACCTCAGCATTTATAACTTGATACTTTCCTTCGGCTTCCATACCACCAACTTTTCCTCTTCGCTGTGAAATATCTCCCATTATATCACCTGTATAGCTATCAGGGACTTTTATGCGTAGCTTATATATAGGTTCAAGGAGCTTTGGATGCGCACTCTTAAATGCATCTGTAAATGCATGCCTTCCAGCAATCTGAAATGCCATATCATTAGAATCAACAGGATGCATTTTCCCATCGTAAAAGTCAATTTTTAAATCTACTACTTTTGAGCCTGAAATAATTCCTTCAGCACACAGAGCATTAATCCCCTTTTCAACTGATGGGACAAATGCCCTATCAACATTCTGTCCGACAAGAGATTGTTGGAAATCAACTCCATCGCCTCTTCCCGCCGGTGCTATCCTAAGCCACACTTCAGCAAATTGCCCGGAGCCGCCGGATTGTTTCTTATGTCTATACTTTGATTCAGCATTACTAGTCACAGTCTCTCTATATGGTATTTTTGGAGTCGAGGTAACAAGACTAATACCAAATCTAGATTTTATTCTATCAAGAGTAATTTTTATGTGTTGCTCTCCCTGTCCCGATATAATTGTCTGTTTTAGCTCTGGATCAACACGGTACTTAAATGTAGGATCTTGATGATTCATTAATGACATCGCTGTTCCCATCTTATCCTCATCTCCTGAAGAACTTAACTTTACAGCATAGCTAACATTATCTGTCGGGAATTCCACATCCTTTAGTTTAGTGTTGGCCTTATCGGTACACAATGTATCGCCAGTAGAGCTATTTTTTAATTTTAATACTGATCCTATATCTCCATTTACTATCTTATCTACTTCAATTCTTTCATTTCCACAGGGAGAGAATAATTGTCTCATTTTTTCAGTATCATTTTTTATTGGATTAGTAACATCTTCTCCAGCTGATAAGTTTCCTGAAAAAACTCTAAAATATGAAATTTCACCAACATGCTCTTGACTAATGGTTTTAAATATAAATGCAGACAACCCAGATGCATCAGGGTCTTTTGTATCTTGAGATGTTGGAGAGAAAGTTAGCATTGTATCCATCATTGAGCTTACACCAATATTTTGACTTGCAGATACACAAAATACTGGTATCAAGTTTTTGCTTATAACAGCATTCTTTATTCCACCTTGAATTTCTTCATTAGAAAGCTCACCATTTTCAAAATATTTTTCTAATAAGGAGTCATCAGATTCTGCAACAAGCTCAATCAGTTCTTCATATAGTCCATCAGCCTTAGCAGCCCACTCTTCATCTAATTCTCCTGCTTCATATGATCCAGAGCCATCTGTTTTAAATGTATAAAGTTTTTTATTAAGGACATCTACAACCTTGCTGAATCCTTCGCCCTGATCAATTGGGATAGCTAAAGGAAATATTGCTCTTCCTACACCATCTTTTAGGGATTGTACTACAGAGTCATAGTTTGATTGGTCTCTGTCACACATATTTATTGCCACCATCATTGGAGTTTCAAATTCTTTACTTGAATAATCCCAAACTAAATCATTCCCAACCATCAAACCATCAGAAGCACTAACAACATTTAGAACGCAGTCAGAAATTCTCAGTGCACACTTTACATCACCATGGTAATCAAGATATCCAGGAGTATCAATTAAATTTATTTTTTTTCCCTGATATTCATATGCTAGAAGCGAAAGAGATATTGAATGCTGATTCTCAATCTCATAATCATGGTAATCTGAAACTGTAGTTCCAGATTCAATACTACCCATTTTTCTAATTTTTTTTGCATTAAATAGGATAGATTCACATAATATTGTTTTACCTGTTGTTGAGTGACCCGCGACGGTCATATTAATAATATTATCCGAAGAATAATCTTTCATGTTTCCTCCATAAATTTTTTTTCATCCAATCAAAAAGGGAAATTAAACTATGATATATTGAGGAAGAAAACAATAACTAATTAATTTTCTATCATCTCTCTTATGTAGGGCTTAAGGTAGTAGCTATTAAGATTCATTGATGATAGTATATCGCACAAAATTCTATTTCTATTTTCATAAGGTCTATTTTTATTTATAACGATAGTTTTTTCATCTTCTAGAACACAGTAACCAGTATTAAAGTTACCTTTATCCATGATAATTTTATAATCCATTTTTTCAAAAATATCCATAAGGTCTGAATATATTCTTTTTGCTTTCATTCTTTATTTTTTGAATTTTTTATTAGATCTGATGACGATTGAATTTTCCCACCACCAAGCCCCCAGAGCAACTCAATTTGATTATTTAGGCAGTAGTCAACCTCAGGAGAATTTGAGTTGGTTCTATCTCCACCATTGCCAAAATAAATTGTAGTATCATTTATTTGACCATAATTTTCTTTTACAATCCTTATAAGATCACACGCGCTATCATCATCATCATTAAAGCTATGCACTTCATCGATATATCTAATAGACTCAAGAATCTCCTTTCTCTCACTAAATTTCATAAAAGGTGCACCCTTTTTTCTTCTTAGCCATGCATCAGAGTTTGCTCCTACTATAACAATAGATGGGAATTCCTTAGCTGCCTTGAACATTCTTACGTGCCCTTTATGCACTGGATCAAAACCACCTGATAAAATAATAATAGATTTCATCATTCCTCTTAATTTATTATTCAAATTTAATAACTATATTTTCAATATCCCAGTTTCCTCTTACTTCTATAGGACCAATAAGTTTGGAGAAAAATTTTGATGATTTAGATAAATTCCATTCCCCAGCATAGTATGGTTTGGGGGTATTGTTATCATAACTCTCATAAGCTTGAATTAAGTAGGACCCTGAAGGCAAATCTTTAAAAATAAAATTATATTTCTTATCAATAAAAACTTTAAACTCTTCGAATGTTTCAATATTGTATGCAATCACTGTATAATTATTATCGACTAATCCTTCTACACTACCTAGCATCCTACCATATTGGATGGGATTGACATCATTCATATTTGGATGATTTAGTATTAATAGACTGTCTCTTAATATATTATTGTAATAATCAGATATTCTTTTATTATCAATATGAATATCAGAAATATCTATATCATCTATATATCTGAAAAATAAATATCTTTGTTTTATTTTATTTTCTTGTGGCTCTCTGTTTGAGAATGAATCTGAAATAAACTCAAGAGGAACTCTAGAATCATCAGTTAAATAATATAATAAACTATCCTTAGATATGACTTTTACAGGTTCTGAAAATAGTATTTCTATTAGACCAAACAAGGTATCAATATCTGCGCTTATTACTGAGGGTGGCAATGTATCAATAATATCTGGAATAATAAATTTAAATTCTGGCGTATGATAACTATAGAATTGATTATCTAATTTCAAGCTAATTGAAATAGAATCATTGCTATAATCATTTGGATTATTAATTATTTTTTTAATTATATCATTATACAGTGATTCATCAGAAAGCAAATAACTAATATAATATGGATTATGAAATATTACAGAAGATACAAACTTCTTTGTTATGGGCTTGCTAATATTCAATTTTACCACCGCATTTGAGTCATTATCTAAAATAATATTTCTATTTAATGTTGAGTATTTTTTGGTATATAAATCCTTATTTATATCTGATAGCCTACTTTCAACTGCAGCCAATGTGTAGGTTCCACTTTCTATTGCTTTAAAATTAAATTCTAGATTACTATCTGATTGAACCTTCTTTATTAGTTTTCTGCTATTTTCAGATACCTCATACAAAGCAACTTCATATTGGGTAGATGTATAATTTGAAGATTGAGTTTTATTTATTATATCGTAAACATCAATTATGCTTCCATTTATACTATTAAGAGGAATTGAATTTGATAAAGAATAGTATAGGTCAATTGGATTTGCAATTTTATTTTTTTGATAATCCTGCAATGTTCTATCTATATATATATTAATGAGAGAAGAGCTTGACCATTCCTTATCAGGGCTAATAACTATATTTTTCCCTCTTACTTTTATTTTGAAAATATTTTTATCTATAGTTATAGCCTGATAAACCACAGAAGGATCTATAGGCTCATTAAAAACAAGTGTTATATCCTGAGATTTGGAGATACTGGTAGAAAAATTTTCTGGAATAACCCTTATTAACTCAGGAGAGGACAAATCAATAGGCCCACCAGAAATTGGCCCCTGAACTGCGCAAGAATAAAAACATAATAATAAAATGTAAAAAAATATTTTCACATCATAATTTATCAAAATTGCTAATATTTTTCTTTAATAATATGAAAAGTAATTATAAAATTAGATATGCGAAATCTTTCAAATTTATTCCTTGTAAATATGCCCCACCTAAATCAAGACCCAATATTTGGCCATAGTTTAATTTATATACATCGCCATGATAAATTTGGAGCAATGGGACTTATAATTAATAAGCCATTTAATAGGAATGAATCTAAAATCATTCTAAATGAAATTGGATTAAATAAGAGTCATGTTAATTCTGATGTTTATTTTGGGGGACCAGTTTCCCCTGACAAGGGCTTTATTATACATGATGGTAAAAATAATAACGATGGAACTTTAGATGTTTCAGAAATTGCATCCATATCCTCAACTAACAAAATATTAAATGATATTAATAATGATGTGGGACCTAATAATTTTAGACTTATAATGGGATACTCAGGCTGGGAGCAAGGTCAGTTAGAATATGAACTTGAAAATGGAGATTGGATGCTTCTTCCTTCATCTGAGAATGTAATTTTTTCAAATGAATCAAAAGATCAGTGGAATGTTGCAATCTCAAAACTTGATATTAATATCAATAATTTTACCGGACAATCAGGGATATCATAATATTTTATAGCGTCAATTCAAATGATGATAAAATAATTCCTGGACATTGAACTCCACCTAAATTTCTACCGCCGTATGTACCAACACTTGGATTTAGCCTTGCTGTATCCGTAACAGATTCAAGATTATCTCCAAAGAAATTATAAATAGTATCATCAAACCTCATGTCCTCTATAGGAGATACTATCTTACCATTCTCAACCCAGAAGCATGCATATCGCGTCATTCCAGTTACTCTACCACCTAGTTGGTCACTCCAATTCAAATAATGCAAGTTTGATAGATACACGCCAGTGTCAAGTTCAGCCAGCACCTGTGATTCATTTATATTGCCCGATGCCATAACAGGAGACCTTAGATACTCCCCCGAAGAAGCAAAATTTGAATTCAGTTTATATTCATTTGCTGTCCTTGTAGATATTAAAGTGTTTTTTAGTGCACCTTCTATAATAAGTGAAAGCTCAAGATCGCTTATCTCTCCATTTCCATTAAATCGAGGGACTGTCCCTGAGGAGAAGTCCTCTTTCAAAGAAAAACATGGAGATAACTTTTGATTTTGATCTCTCATCTTAATAAATGAACTTCTTCCCTTTCTAATCGCATTCTCGCTGACACCTCCCCATGAGAACATATCAATGAGATCAGATACTCCAGCAGATGCAATATATGTTCTATATGAACCTGGATCAATTTTTATTGATTTCTTATCAAGCATCATAAGCTTGTTTTTAGAATTATTTACAAATGATTCATAGTCAGCTTGATTCCAATGGGTTCCTGCGTATGTTTCTTTTACCATTTTTTTGAGTGGATTTATTAGAGAATAATCAAGTGAAAAAGTTTCTGTTGAGAACCAATTCTTCTGTCCTGCGCTATTTGAGTTCCCCACAAAAACATCTCCGGATGCCCATATCCCTGTCAAATCAACACCCTGCATAGCTGGCAAAAGAGAATCAATTGCATCATCTGGATTTAAGAGTTGGCCTGTATACTCCTCATCCAGTGAGCCGTAGTCCTTTGGAATCACGCACAAAGGATCTTCTGGTAAAGAATCTATGTTGTTTCTTAAGACTTGAAGATTATCCATCGCAACTATCAAATCTTTTTCAGCGTCTCTTTGCACAGTAAAAGATATCCCAATCTTTCGATTATTTTTGATTAGCTCTAGACTCAAGCTTGAATCCTTGACCCTACCAATCTGCCTAATCTTTGCATTATTAATTCTAATAAACTGACTGTTCTCACCATTAATAGAAATAGTTAGATGTTCATCTGATGATAAACTCTCTAAAACTTTTTCTGATAAGTTAAAAAAATATTTTTTCATTTTATCTCCTTATGCTCCACCAAAAACTTGTATATCATTAAATGAGCAGGTGGGTGATGCGTGACCTACTCTGATTACCTGGTTTGGTTCACCTTTTCCACAGTTAGGTGTTCCATGAACCTCAAATGTTGATTCATCTCCCACCATCGCAAGACTATTCCAGAATGGAACCGTGATTGCTCTGTAGTTTGGGTCCCTAAGAGTCTTAGTCAATTTTCCATTTTCTATTAATTTTCCGTACTCTGAACCAAATTGAAATTTATTTCTATAATCATCTATTGACCATGATCTATTTGTTTCCATATAAACTCCATACTCAACAGAAGATATAATATCTTCTAGGCTTGAAGTCCCTGGCTCTAGATTTAAATTTGCCATTCTGTCTATTGGTGCTCTGTTCCATGAGCAGGACCTAAAGTTAGCAACAGCCGGTATGCCACTTCTTTCCTGACTCTCAAGCGCGCCTAGTCCTCTTAATAATATACCATCTTTTATTAGATGCTCCTTGCTAGCTTGGAAACCACCGTCATCAAATCCATAAGATGCCATCTCATTTTCTAATGTTGGGTCAAATGTCACATTCATTAAATCAGATCCATATTTAAGGTTTCCAAAATCCTCTAAATTTACAAAGCTCCATCCTGCATAATTCCTTTCATCACCAAGAATTCTATCAATTTCTAGTGCATGGCCTATACTCTCATGAATTTGTAGCATCATTTGGTCAGGTGCAAGTACGAGCTGCATGGTGCCAGTGGGACACTCTTCTGCTTCAATAAGCTCAATAACTTGAGATGAAACTTTTTCACATTTTGATTTAACTAAATCTTGGTCAAATCTTTCAAGCCCCATCTGATTTCCTGACCTCCCATCTGTTCGTGTTTGAATAATATCGCCATTCTTTGCAGTTGCAGAGTAGTCCGAGCCAACAATATTCATCTGTTGACTTATCTCACTTCCATTTGTACATGCATAGTTTATTGTAGTTTCTACAAGCATTGCCATCGCTGTCACTGATATAATCCTATCATCTATTAAAAGCCAATCATTTGCTTTCATTAATATATCATTTATATCCCCAGAAGTGAGAGAATCAAAAGGCAATCTACACGGAGTTTTATAGGTCCCCTTAGATTTAGGTCTTACGTTGTCATTGAAAGAGAAAACAGAGTGCTTAGAAGCTTTACTTGCACTGTTGAAGGCCATGTGCGCTGCTTTATTTATTCCTTCAAATGAAAGGTCTGATGTCCCTGAGTAACCAAATTGACCATCCTTAAGTACCTCTACCATTATTCCATGATCAATATTTGTTCCATTGCTAAGGGGATTTTTATCTCTAATCATATGGTAAGTTGTATTCTCTTTATATTCTCGTAAACCTACCCAATCAGCGCTGACATCTATCCTGCTTATCATATCTTTTAAATTCATTATTTTATCCTCGGAAATTGATTTAATTTAATAATGAAATATATTAATGGCTATTCGTTTTTAGTATTTCTAGAATTAATAATTAATTATTAAGTTAATCGCATTCCAAAGATGAAGTAATTTAGGAGAACGTATGCGAAATTATTTTAAGTTTATATTTATTGTTACTATTCTGCTGTTTCATATAGGGTGTGATGGTGGAGATAAAAAAGTTTATAAAAAGTTTGATACTGCAGAAACATATACAGATAAAAACAAGGAACTTTCAGACTCAAAAGAAGATGGTGGGTATGGATTTGAAGGGATAGCAGTAGAAAATGGCTGGATTACTAATTTAAGTCCAAATATTAGTGGAGATCCAAACGCTGTAAAGGGCGATACTTTACGATTTTTAGCTGGGATGGTGTTTCCCAATACACTACGTGCATTTGGGAAGGAGACAAGGTCTCAACTCAATAGTCTTATTGAAGGCTTAATATACGAACCTCTACTATCCTTTGACGCAGAGACCTTTAAGCTTGAACCTGCTCTGGCTACGCACTGGAAGGTAGAGGATGATTCACTGACATTTCTATTTAGAATTGATCCTAGGGCAAGGTTTTCTGATGGTAGAGAAGTTACAGCTGAAGATGTCGTAGCAACATACAACATTCTAGTAGATGAAGGACACGGAGATCCAAATGTTTATACCTTCTGGTCAGAGAAATTCAATACTCCTACAGCAAAAAGTAAATATATTGTAAGTGTAAAAGCAAAAAAAACAGAATGGAGAAATCTCTACAGCTTTTCTGCTATTACGGTTTATCCATCATACTATTTAAATAAAATAGATGGGTCAACATATATAGAAAAATATCAATTTGAAATGATGCCTGGTTCAGGCCCATACACACTAAATGATAATAGAACAACACAAGAAAATAATGGACTTGTTGTGCTTGATAGAAAAATAGATTACTGGGCTTTGCAGCATATGAGAAATACAGGTCTATACTATTA
>CAYNPP010000010.1:0-14667 GCA_964399095.1 uncultured bacterium
TAAATATCAAAACTGAAATGTGAGCCAGGTAAAGTACTATAAAAAAATTGGCACCAGGATAGAGCTAAATAAGATTGAGGGATACTACAAAAGTGGAGAGAAGAGATATGAGAAGAATTTCAGAGGAGAGAAAAGAAATGGCAAGTGGATATACTGGTATGATGATGGTGAGATTGATTGCACGGCGATGTACAAGGATGGAGAACTAATAAAAAAATGGATTTTTTACAAAATAGATGGGACCATAAAAGAACCTATTAGTGAGCGAATATTTATTCAAGGATATGAAGAGTATGCAGGTAAAAGTAGATATGATTATTCGGGTCCAATTCAAGAAATGAACAACAGATCCTCTGATTCTGAGGAGTCATATGTAGTGTCTGAAGGTAACTACATCTATGGATACAGAGATGGTCTGTGGACGTTCTATGATGAGAATGGAAATATAACCAGCAAGGGTCACCACAAACATGGTAAGAGAGATGGAGAGTGGATCTACTACAATGAAGATGGGAAAATTAGTGAACAGGGTGTCTATAAGTATTCAAAAGAAATAAATAAATATGGCTCTTCTGTTAGAATTGGGGTGTGGGTAGAATACTTTGATGATGGCTCCATAAAAAACGAGAAAAATTTTAGCAGCAAAGGAAAGAAAGATGGCAAGTGGACCTACTACAATGAGGATGGATCTATAGATAAAATTGTACATTATAAGGATAATCAAAAAATAATGGAGAGCGAATAATGAGCAAGCAACAGAAGAAAATTAACTTTGAAGAGAAGCTATCGCTGTTCAGCGAGCACTGGTCTCCGAAGGTTGTTGCAGAGTTAAATGACTATCAATTCAAACTGGTGAAAGTTAAAGGTGACTTTGTGTGGCACAGTCACAAAGACACAGATGAGGCGTTTATTGTCATTGAAGGCGAAATGAATATAGAGTTCAGAGATCACAGCGTTTCACTTTCAAAGGGAGAGATGTATGTTGTGCCAAAAGGAGTTGAACATAAACCCTGTGCAGAGAGCGAGTGCAAGGTTATGGTTGTGGAGCCTAGGAACGTGGTAAATACAGGTGACTCAGGTGGAAAGCTCACCGCAGATAACGATGATTGGATATAGAAATGAAAAAAATTATATTACTTAGTTTAGCTATTGCAATAGGCTGCTTTTCATCTTCTAAAGTAAAGGACTACAGCGGCAAAAAAATTAATCTTGATGAATATCCGTTTGCAATCTTATCCTACAAGCAGGATACCTTTAATGAAGAAATCTACTACATTACATACGAAACCGTAGAAATAAGCTCCAGCTACCAGAATGATATAGACTCCAAGGAGGAAAAAGTTTTAGATATGAGAACCAAACTAGAGCAGGAAATGGCTGTGGAAGAAAGCAATAATGAGACAGATACAAATGAGTCTGATAAAGAAGTAGAAACTGAAGAAGGAAATAAATCAGAAGAGGAGCCTGAAGAATCAATAGATAAAATGGAATCAAAAGAAGAATCTGAAGATTCATCAGATGATACAGAACCAGAAGAAGAGATATCTAAGAAGAAGGAAAAGAAGAAAAAGAAAAGCAAGTCAGATATAATGAAGGAGCAACTAGATAAAGCCGAAGCAAAACTAGATGCCCAAAAGACCTACCTAAAAAATAAAATAAACAAAAAAATAACAGCAGTGAGAAATGAAATAATGGGTTTCTGTATGGAATTTGGATACTCCTCATACCATGTCGTTGAAGACTCTGGATGGAATACATTTATGATTCACTGCCATAAAACAGAAGATGAATACAATAAGTACAATGAACGATACAGAAAGGACTAAGCTTAGCCTACTCTTCTGACGCTACTTTCATTCCCTCTTCCTCATCAACACCCAAAAGAACATAGCTTCCACCGATAACAAGCACAGCAACTATCAGTATACCTATACGGATATTATATATATCGGTAAGAATACCAAGCGCAAGAGGCCCAACAAATGCAGTGGCCTTACCAGAGAACGCAAAGAAACCAAAAAATTCATTTTCCTTGCTTCTAGGAATAAATCTAGACATCATGGATCTACTCGATGCTTGATTTGGACCAGAACAAAGACCTATGATAATGCCTGCCAGCCAAAATAGATGACTGCCTGTAACGATGGTTGATCCAATGCTAAACAAATCTTTATTGGGAGCGATGACAGCAATAAGACAAGCAACAACGAGGCCTATGTTGCTGATTTGGATTGTTTTCTTTGCGCCTATCTTATCATCTAGGAAGCCAAATAAAAATGCACCCAATCCCGCTGTTAGATTAAGCACAATTCCAAAAACAATAATATCAGATAAAGAAAAATTAAACACGCTCTGCGCGTATATCCCACCAAATGAAAATATCGTAATCAGGCCATCATTGTAAAGGAGCCTCGCAATTAAAAATCTGCTGATTTGCTTATATTTTTTTATTTCTGAGAATGTATTTGAGATTTGGGTGTAGGATTTTTTTACTAGTGAGAAAGTAAATTTTTCTTTGCTTGGTCTGTCTTTGACCCACAGGAATGTTGGAATACTGAAAACCGCAAACCACAGAGCCACCATCAGATTAATTGCCCTGTAATTCTCACCGTTTTCAGTGCTAAATCCAAACGCAGGCACCTCAGGATCTACAAATAGAAACATCGCAAGAAACAAAGCAATCAACCCCCCTACGTATCCAAAGGACCAGCCGTATCCAGATATTCTTCCCACCTTCTCTTTTGGGGCTATATCTGGAAGATAGGCATTGCAAAAGCCTCCCCCCATCTCAAAACCAATAATAGCAATCACCACGCATATCAGTGCCTTATATATTTCACCTGGAAGAGCGTAAAAAGATAAAAAAGAACCTACGATACACACCCATGTCCAGAATACAAAAAATATTTTCCTGTATCCACCCTGATCGGCAATTGCGCCCATAAGCGGAGATATTAGAGCAACCACAATCGCGGTGGTTGTAATTCCCCTTGACCAAAGGATTAGTCCCATCTCTTCATTTGGAGCGATGCCCTTAGCAAAGTATGCGCTGTACAAAAATGTGATAATCACTGTGGTTAACGGCTGATTCGCAAAGTCATACATTGACCAGGAGAAAATTGTTCTTTTATAGCTACCCTTCATCTCTATCCTTTAGTAGCTCAATAAGCTCTCTGTATCCCCTTTTAGAGAAGTGAATAAACATATAGATAAACATTACGAATCCCACAATAAATAACACCTGCCAAAGAAACTTCCATGTCATCATTGTACGGTCTCCTTTCTATCTGGAAAGAGAAGTGAGAATATTATCATAAGAGCAACGGATAAACCAAGGGTCGATAGCCCTATCTGCTCTGGTGTGAGGGTATTAATAAATGGAATTGATATCCTTATAGGCTCAAGGCCAACAAGCGCACTCAGCCCACCTAGAAGAGCAGCCATTGCTCCAGTGGAACTTGCATCTTTCCAGTATATTCCAAATAGTATAACTGATATTGCGCCTGTAAAGTATATTGCGCCCGTTATGCCGAGATAGCTCCATATAGAATCATCTCCATTGTACACAAGCCCCCAATACAATATATAAATCCCAAGAAGGATGATGATTATTCTACTGTATTTTATTTTATCTGATGAGCTAAGTTTTCCTCCTTTTATCGGGTCAATGATATCGTTTGTGATAATGGTGCTCCAGCAAAGGAGATAGCTATCGTGTGTACTCATAAACGCTGCCAGCATCGCTGCGGCTGTGATACCAAGAACACCCGCGGGAAGAATCTCTGTTAGGTAGCGTGGCATCATCAAAAGAGAGTTTCCATCTATAACCTCTCCGTTGTAGTATACAAAGGCACATATACCAAGAAAGCACGGAATCATAAATCTAATTAAAAATGAAACAGATGACCACATATACTGCTTCTTAACCGTGGATGGACTATCAAGAGAAAGGGCGCGAGTTATGGCTGTAGGCCACACAACTGCGCTCACAAATCCAAGGACAAGCTGCCAGCTGATGTAGTAGCCGCCCCTACTCTGCACCGGATTGTATATGGCTCCAGAGTTACCAGTCAATGATTCAAGTTGCGTAAATATCTCAAACCATCCAAGATGGTATATTGAGAATATAACACTTAGCATCAGGCCAATTGAGAGAACCACAAACTGAATGTAATCTGTAATTATAACCGATATCATTCCCCCTAGAATCGTATACACAAGCACAAGGACCAGAAGGACTACCATAATCACAGGGAGTACGTAGCCCGAGCCATCCAAGCCTAGTATGCCCTGCACGAAAATTGCTCCAACTTTCAAGAACAGTCCCATATTGAGTATTCCGCCGACAACAAGAAGCGCTGCCCCAAGCACCCTTACATTTCTTCCAAATCTATGTTCATAGTACTCAGGTATGCTCTTTACCCTAAGCTCCCTAAGCTTCACAACTACAAGACCGGTAAAGCCAATAAAAAAAGTTACGATGCAAGCAAGCAACCCAATGTGGAAAGCAGAGAAATGATTCAGAACCCCCTGCTGTGAGTTGTACATTACCGTTATAAGACCAAGCTCAGTTCCAAGCATCGTTGCAACTCCAAGAGAGAGCCCAACTTTTCTTCCAGCTATCATGAAAGTGGAAAAATTAGATGATTTATCTCTGTATCTTATTCCGATATAGAATACAGATATCAAGTAAATTGCAATTATGCTATAGTCTAAACTTGACATCAGTACAGCCTGTATGGTGCGCTTCTGATAACAAAATTTCCTGCATCATGAACCCAAGTTAGCATTAAATCATGTACACTAGAATCATTATTTATATTTTTTTTAAGTGCATCTGAGCCATAGAGCTTATCAATAAAATTGTTTTCTAGAAGCTTAAAATCTTCAGAGTGAAAAGAGTTCACTGCCTTCAGCAATGAGATGGTCAACCTCAGCGCATCAAAGTTCTCATAGTCCACTACCTCTATCTTAATTCCGCTGCAGGTCTGATTAAGAAATTTTGGGTGTGTAGATTTACCTAAGATAGAGCGAGGGACAAATGTTGTGCTTGATATAATTGCGCCATAAATCTCTTTGTCAGTGGCATCCACCATCTCAATTATCACCCTTGAATTTAGCCACGGAGCTCCAAAAACTTTAAATGGCATATCTGTGCCTCTTCCCTCAGATAGGTTGGTGCCTTCAATTAAACAAGCTCCATTGTATATCATTGCTGTCTCAAGGTCAGGGATGTTTGGTGATGGCGGAACTTGAAACTCAATTAAGCTATTATCAAGGAATGGGACCCTCTTAATTTCAAGGTTTAGCTCATTTCCTGATTCAAGCCACGACTCACCTTTAATCATTAGTGCAAACTCACCTATTGTAAGGCCATGTGAAACCGGCACGTGATGCATCCCAACAAATGATTCAAATCCATCAACAAGGGTCGGACCCCATATTATTCCACCAAGAGGATTTGGCCTATCTAGCACAATCATCTTTATATTGTAATCAGCAGCTGCATCCATTACATATGTCATTGTGCTGATGTATGTATAGTACCTAGAACCAACATCCTGCATATCAAAGAGTATTACATCTATTCCATCTAGCTGAGATTTTGATGGTTTTTTATTTTTTCCATAGAGGCTGTAAACAGGTACATCTCCTATCATGTGTCCTGAAACCTTCTCACCCGCTTCTTTAGTTCCAAACAGACCATGCTCAGGAGTAAAAACCACCTTTAGATTTAAATATCTATTAGCTAAATCAACAAGATTCTCACCAGAAGTATTAATGCTAGTGTGATTTGCAACGATCGCTACGCTCTTTCCATGAAAATCAGAGATATCACCATTAAAAAATGCATCTATCCCGTTGTAGTGCTTGTCTGACCCCTGAATTTTGTATGCTGTATGCTTCCAGAACTGGTTTGGGACAGGTTCAGAACAAACTATCGAAAATAATATAATAAGAAAAAATTTAATCACCAGAGCCTCTAAATGATGAAACACCTAAAACTACAACTAAATTTGTAATTGTAGATAAAAGAATAAACCATGTCCAACTTACACCAAGGCTCTGCATGATAAACACGCTTGCAACTCCAGCTACAGACCCGATTATTATAATCCAATCCTCAGGCTTTTTATTCATTAATTGAAGTAAAAATAACGTCAATAGAATTCCATAGGTAAAAGATGCTATTGTCAATCCAGTTATAATCAATAGGCTGTTACTCTCATCAAATAGCATTGCTATAACTATGAGTGCTCCAGCCCAAAAGATAGATAGTTTCTTTGATAGGCCTATATCATCCTTAACCTGAAAGATATCTCTAAGTGTCGAGGAAGATAGAGCGTTTATTGAAGAGCTCAGCGTTGACATTGCGGCTGACATTATTCCAACTATTAAAATACCGCGAACTCCTATTGGAAGAAATAAACTTATAAATAGAGGTAGCTCTCTATCTTTCATTACGGCTCCATTTGAAATATAGTTTGCTGCTTCTGGGTAGGAAGACATATCAACAGATTGATAGAATTCTTTAAGCAGCGTGCCAATAACAAGAAAAATTGAAAACTGTATGAACACAAAAAATCCACTGCCTATCATAGCTTTTTTTGCAGATGACAGGTCACGACAAGAAAGAGCTCTCTGGACCATCATGTAATCCACTCCATGAGAAGAAAAAGATAGAAGCGTGCCACCTATAATACCATTTACAAACAGATTCCCACTGGTTATGACAGAACCACTAAAGTGAAAGATTGAGGACGCTGCATCGTTTATTGAATCTGAGAATGCTTCGGCTGTCATCATAGTAGATAAAAAATAGATTGAAATGAGTCCCCCAGCGACATAAATAACAAACTGAATACTATCAATCCAAATAATGGATTGTATTCCCCCAGAGTAGGAATATATAAGAGTTACCAGTCCAATAATTAAAACACTATTCACAATTCCCCACCCGGTTAAGACATCAAATACAATTGCTGTAGCAAGGAACCTTATGCCATCTGCAAGAAGCCTGGTGACGAGGAACACAACCGATGCAAATCTCTGAATAGATGGACCGTAGTGACTTCCAATGATTTCATATATTGATACAACATCATTTGAAAAGTATCTAGGCAGTAAATAGAAAGAAACAAGAGTCCTTCCTATTATATATCCCATCGCAAGCTGAAGAAACCACCAATCTGATCTGTATGATATACTTGGAACACCAATAAAAGTAAGTACAGATGTTTCGGTGGCTACGATTGAAAACATAGCAACAACCCACGGGATTGAGCCTGTACCTTTAAAATAATCCGAAGATGATTTATTTTTCCTAGAGAAATACAGCCCGATAGATATAAAACCCAATAAACACAGACTGATAATTAATATATCCAAAATATCCTCTAAAGAATAGCCTTCATTATTTCTGTATGAAAAGCTCTTCTAATTGAATACATCCCCTTTTTGTTTCGTGTTGGATAAACTCTATTGGTTAGCAATATTACTACGATATTATGTTTCTTATCTACCCACATTGATGTCCCCGTAAATCCAGTATGCCCATATGAATTTTCAGAAAAGAGGTCACCAGCCGAGCTCCTGCCTTCACGGTTAGGAGTATCCCAACCCAGCGCTCTATCAGATCCATTAGGAATATTCTGACGCAATGTAAATTCTTCTACCTGGCTATTACTAAAGATTCTATTTCCTCTCCATCGTCCGCCATTTATAAACAGCTGTGCAAATTGAGCTAGATCATGGGAATTTGAAAAAACCCCCGCATGCCCAGATACCCCCCCAAGAAGATAGGCGTTCTCATCATGGACCTCTCCAGTTAGAAGTCTATGCCGAAAATAATTATCATTTTCTGTGGGTGTTATATTATCTCTTCTCTCTACAGATGGATTATAAAATGTATTTTCCATTTCAAGTGGATTAAAAACCCATCTATTACATAATCTGTCAATTGATGTTCCGGTTATTTTTTCAATAATATCCATAAGCACAATTATTCCTAAATCGCTGTAAACAAACTTCTCTCCAGGTTCATACTCAAGATCAAGACTTAATATCTCATCAATCATATCTACTCTCTTCATGCTGCCGTTTATTTTATAGAACTCAATATAATCCTTAAAACCACTTGAGTGAGTAAGGAGATTTCGTATCGATATTTTTCCCTTTTTCTTATTGTATAATCTGGGGTAGTACTGATCTAGTGTGTGGTCAAGTGAAAGTTTTCTCTGATTAATAAGCTTCATTGTAATTGGCGTTACAGAGAGCACCTTTGTTATTGATGCTACATCAAAAATTGTATTGCTGTCTACTGGCTTTGCGTTCTCACTGTATGTATATCTTCCAAAAGACATCTCTGCTAGAAGCTCATTATCTTTTACTACAATCACCTGCGCTCCAGGAAAAATTTCTGATTGAATTCCATCCTCAAGCACATTCCACGCAGAATTAAAATTATATTCCTTTGTCGGCTCATTAAAACCAAACTTTTTTGATTTTATAACAATTCCATGCCCCCTATTATATTTGTCATTT
The DNA here is from genome assembly GCA_964399095.1 of uncultured bacterium. Classification (GTDB taxonomy): domain Bacteria; phylum Fidelibacterota; class Marinisomatia; order SCGC-AAA003-L08; family D37C17; genus TMED161. The sequence continues at coordinate 8,545 of CAYNPP010000010.1, forward strand.
AGTTTAACAGGGAGCTTCCCTTGTATGCTGCTTCTCCCCCACAGCGCATTCGCGGCGGCTTTAAGGGATATGCTGCCATATCCATAGGCGCACAGGTATGCATCAAGTGTGTCATAGCTTGGAAGATAGGGACTTCCAAAGCTGATACCAATCGTAGGAATATTCTCATCCTTAAGCCTCTGTAGAAGGGCTGCATGGCTCTCATCGATGGTTGACTCTCCCTTGTCCATGCGTATTCTGATTAGCATCGAAATAACCACCACTGAGGATCCTCTAACATCCTCAATAATAGCATCAATCCTTCTCTTATCAAGCTCGTAATCTAGGGTCATCTTTTTAACATTTCCATGAGTTCTACTCAGATCCTTGTGGAATGATTTAAGCATATCATTCCCACCGTCATCTGTCGTAAGAATAAGATGAGTAATTTTCTTTAATTTCCTGGCTTTGAGCGGAACTAAATTCTTGTCATTTTTCACCAAAGTAATAGATCTATTTGCTATGAATTGAGCAAGATTTTTGTTCGCAGAAAGCCCAACATTATCTTCTACAGAGCTCCACTGTAAATCATTCTGATTAAAGAGCCCAAGATTCGATTTTAAATTCCAAATCTTCTGCACTGATTCATCAATTCGCTCCTCTGAAATTCTGCCAATCATAACCGCATCATACACTGCGTTAATAGCTGCCTTAACATCAAGAGGAAGCAGAATAATATCAGCTCCTGCCTCAATTGCTCGAACGCACGCCTCTCCAGCGCTAGATATCCTTGTGATACCCCCCATCTCAAGAGCATCAGTCACAACTATACCCTTAAAGCCCATCTCATCTTTTAGGAGAGTCTCTGAAATTAATTTAGATTGTGATGAGGCAACCCCCGAAGGATCAAGTCCAGGCATCGCTATGTGTCCAACCATAATCATTCCAACATCCGCATCAATCGCTTTTTGAAATGGGTGAAGCTCCATTTTAGTCAATTCCTCCTTTGTACCACCTATAGTTGGTAAGGATGTGTGGCTGTCAGTTGATGTATTGCCATGTCCAGGGTAGTGTTTAGCGCATGCAATTGCCCCTGCATCTTGAATTCCTTTTATAAATGAAGTACCAAAATCTGAAACTATACCGGGGTCATCACTGTACGCTCTGAAATTAATAATTGGATTTTCAAAATTATTGTTAACATCCATAACGGGGGCAAATACAATATGTGTTCCAATTGAAAGCGCTTCATTTGCTGTAATGGTTCCCTGTTTGTATGCTAGAGATGTGTCCTTCGTCGCCGCAAGAGCCATATTAGGTGGAAAGAGTGTTGCTCCATTCATCATCTGGCCAAGGCCCCTCTCTAAGTCAGATGCAACAAGAAGAGGAATGTCTGCCCAGTTTTGGAAGTCTTTAATATTATAAAAGGTACCGTGAATGCTCCCTGTAAATGCTATTATACCACCAACTCCATCTTCAGAGATCCATCGTTTTAAATTCCTTTTGTAGTAGCTCTCTGAATTATAGAATTTTCCATTAATTCTTACCATGATAAGCTGAGCTATCTTTTGCTTGAGGTCAAGTCTTTTCCAATCTTTTGCAATTACTTGATTACTAAAGAATGGATAAGCGAATACATTTGAAAATGAAATTATTACAAAAAAACACAAGAGATAAATAATTTTTGATTTCCTAATCATAGGTTAGTTTGTTCCTTTCTCATATGTATCGAACTTCATAATATCTTTAATTGTGGTATCTATTCCAAGTATCTTACAAGAAAACAAACCGGGATAGTAAGCTGTTGATAAAGATGGAAAAAGCCAATTAATGGAGCTAAAATCAAAAGCCAAAGCATCTACCAAGGAGTTTCGATAAAGTAAATTATTAAGTATCCCACCATTTGCTATGATTAATAATTCGTTGCTGGGATATGCAATTTGATCAGCTAATAAAATTATCTGATCAGCCATGCACTGGCTACTTTGTTGTACTATAGATAGAGCTATTTCGTTCCCATCTTCTGCTAAATTTAATAAAGGCACTGCAATTGAGGATATCTCAGCGTATCTAGAGTCCCTTTTCATAACTGATTCTAAAAACTCACTGGTCTCGCTTATCTTAAAATGAGTTTTAAACATATCGAGTAATTCAGAAAATTCATTTTCATCTTGTTCTATATCTCTTGCAAATGATAGATTTAAAATTACTTCCTTTCCCATCCAAAATCCACTTCCTATGTCCTTGTCAAGTCCCAGTCCACCCATTTTAACTAGCTTCCCTGCTTCATCTCTTCCGATACATACCGAGCCAGTTCCTACATTAACAAGGACAGCGCTATTATCTGAGCAATTCATTTCAAAAATAGGATTTATATCACTTGTCAAATAAGTTCTGTCTGTTATATTTTTTTCATCAAGTCGCTTGAAAAGCATTTCCCTTGAATTTTTATTAGAGATTCCTGCTAGCCCTAAGCTAAAATGATTTATATCATCAAAGGAACAATTGTTTTTATAAAGGAAGGAGTCTATTGAATTAATGATAAACTTTGTTGTATCCTCAGAATTCACTGATATGTTTGCTCCTTTTTCAATTTTATTAAATAGTAGAGTTTCACCTGATTCTGCAAACACAACTTGCCTTAATGTTGATGCTCCAGCATCAAGACTCAAAAATAGTTTGTGTTGAGATATATTTTCTTTCAAGATCTGAAAACTTTCGAGCTAATTATAAGATTAATAATATATATTGCGAATGACAGAAATAGCATAATAAGTGCAGAGTGTATCATTGAGGGGTCATTTGTTATGATAGATTGAATATCTATACATGACATATATAGAGGAGAAACTAAAAAAATAAATGGCAAATTAGAATCTAAAGGCAAGAATAAGCCTGAACTAAAAAGCAAAACTATAAGAAAGGTAATATTCAATACTGTATTTAGAAATCTATCTGCCGAAGAAATCCCAACGAATAAACCTATATTGGATACAGCAAGAATAATTGGGATGATATAAATTATTGCAAGGATTATATCTGTGAAAAATAAGTTACTACTGTTCAATGACAGTGTAATAAATATTGAAAATACAAGCTGAGAAAATCCAATTAGAGTTGACCAGATAATTATTGCCATGAGGTGATCATTATTTGAAATTGGTGCAGCAAGTGAGCTGCTAGATAGACTTGACTCTTTTCTGTACTCTGAAGCCATTTTATTGGATATGATATAACACATAATAACAGAAGATGATATCCAATTTCCTACAGAAGACCAATGAAGATAATTTATCCCATTTGATAGCTCAATATAAAATGAGAAAGGAATTGATATAAATAGATATATAAACATTGGAAGTAAAACAACCGAACATATAAATAAAATAAAGTTGTTCTTAAGAATTAATAATTCTCGTTTTATAAGTGCAGACACTATTCCATACCATTATTAATTAGTCCAAGATACAAATCCATAATCTTACAAAATCCTATATCAATATCAGATACCTCCCTGTCAATTACTTTTCTTAATACATGGAAGAACTCTCTTTTTTCATATGAATAGAACTCAAGGGAATTACCGTGGAACTGGGGTTTAAGGATCTTGGGCATTTTCTTTATTTCATCTAAAAGTTCAATTGGCTGAATATCATTGAACCTAATCTCATATTTTGATAGACCTTTGGTTGTGCTCGCTAATCTTTCTAGAGAGCCATCCATTTTAATATCTCCTTTATGAAGTATTGATATTCTGTCAGCAAATTTTTCTACCTCATTGAAATCTTGGGATACAAACAATATAGTTTTATTTTTCCCAATTTTTTCCAATAAATCCCAAACCTTTATCTTGTTTGATTGATCCATCTCTAACGTTGGCTCATCAAGTAAAAGAATTTCAGGATTATGAATGATGGCTCTTGTTAGCTGCATGGTTCTTAGAGTGCCTTTTGAGATAACTTCTGGATGCTTATCAAGATCTGCTTTAAAATCAAAAACTTCAGCATATTTTATGATTTCTTTTTGCGCCCTTGTTGTAGAAAGGCCATAGAGCTGTGCAAAAAATAATAAATTTTCATATATATTTATCTCTGGATCAAAATCAATGCTCTGTGGCATATATCCTGTTACCATTCTGGTTTCTATTCCTCTACTAGATATATCTTTTCCATTAATATATGCTATTCCAGCATCCTTCTCTATCAGACCAACTAATACTTTTAAAATTGTTGATTTACCAGAACCATTCTGACCAATTAAAGCATGATTTGAATTTCTTTCAATACCCAAGGATAAATCAGCAAGGACAACACAGTTATTATATTTTTTTGCTAAGGATTTTAGTGTAATTGAAGCTTCCAATATTAATAACCTATTTTAGTGAGCATCGTACCAACTTTTTCCCCAGTTAAAGTCAACTTTCAGTGGTACAGATAATTTTAGTGCATTTTCCATTTCAAATTTAACTAATTTTGAAAAATTTTCTATTTCATATTTACTTACTTCAAAAATTAATTCATCGTGAATCTGTAGTATCATCCTCGCATCAAAACTCTTCTCATTTATTTTTTTATGAAGATTTATCATTGCAATTTTAACTAACTCTGCTGCCGTTCCTTGTATAGGCATATTAATTAAAGCTCTTTCTTCAGCTTTTTGCACATTAATATTTGATGTCCCAAGGGCCTGAGCGTATCTTTTGCGTCCATTTATTGTGCTGACATATCCTTTTGAGTATGCAGATTCAATTGTATCTTTTATATATAATTTAATTCCTGGATAAGTATCAAAATAATTTTCAATTAATCCTTTTGCCTCTTTCATGGAAATTCCTAGCTCCTTTGACATTCTAAATGGGCCAGCTCCATACATTATTCCAAAATTAACAACCTTTGCTGCGCGCCTTTGGTCACTTGTTACATCCTGCTCTTTAACTCCATAAATAAGTGATGCTGTTCTTGAATGAATATCAAGGTCATTATTAAATGCATCTATAAGCTCTGGCTCATTAGAAAAATGTGCCATCACTCTAAGCTCAATCTGAGAGTAATCTGCAGAAAAAATAACATACTCATCGCTCTGGGCCCTTATGGATTCTCTTATTCTTTTTCCTAATTCTGTTCTAATAGGAATATTCTGAAAATTTGGTTTTGTGCTTGAGAGCCTACCAGTTGATGCTATAGTTTGATTGAATGATGAATGCACCCTTCCCGTTCTTGAATTAATGTGACCAGGGAGAGCTTTTATGTAGGTGGAACTTAACTTTGATAGATGCCTATATTCTAGAATTAATTCGGGCAGAGGATGATACTTAGTTAATTCTTCAAGAGCCTCAATGGATGTACTTCTTTTTTTAACTTGTTTTAAATTTAATTCATCAAAAAGAACAACAGCAAGCTGCTTAGGTGAATTGAGGTTGAATTCCTTGTTGCATATACCATATATTTTTTCCTGTAAAATATTTATTTTTTTATCAATGCCAATAGATAATTTTTCCAGAATCTTTGAATCAACAAAAACTCCATTATCCTCCATTGTGACCAATACAGGAATGAGAGGTAGCTCAATATTGTAAAAAGCATCTTCAAGATTATTTTCTTTTAGAAGTGGCTGTATCTTTTTTGTTATCTGATAAGTGATGTCGGCATCCTCTGTTGCATAAAATTCAATCTCTTTGAGCGGAACTATGGACATAGACTTTTGTTCTTTACCTGAACCTATAAGCGATTCTATCGGTTGCATTTCATATCCAAGATACTCAATTGATAGGTTGTCAAGTTTATAAGAGTTTTTTTCAGGGTGCAGTATATGCTCAGCCAACATACTATCAAAAGCTACGCCTCATAGATTAATTCCATGTCTTTTTAAAACCAGGCTATCATACTTTATATTCTGCCCACATTTAGGGTAATTACTACTTTCAAGAATTTCATGCATTATATCTAATACACTTACAAGATCTAAATCATAACCCTTCATTTCTTTTTTTTCAGGAAATATGATTGGGATGTAGAATCCAGAATTTTCTTTGTAAGATAGTGATATCCCAACAATATCAGCAACAATTGTGTTGAGTTCACTTGTTTCAATATCTAAAGAAAATAGCTTTTTAGATTTTCTTTCCTTAACTAATTCTGTTAATTT
>CAYNPP010000010.1:14677-21831 GCA_964399095.1 uncultured bacterium
GGTTAACACTGTAGTGTACTCTTTGTCTATTTTCTTATCCTTTGGGATTGACTCCTTGCTTGCTCCAGATGAAATTTGGTTAGATAAGCTATGTATTTCTAAATCATCAAAGAAAGATTTTAATAAAGGTGCATCCATACTGCCCTTTAACAATCTCTTCATACTAATATCTATATCTACATTTAAATCAATTGTAACAAGTTTTAAAGCTAAATCTAGATTTTCTCTACCTTTTAGCAATCCTTCTCTAACTCTTTTATTCTTTATATTTTCAATGTTCTCAAGGATTTTATCAATACTTCCATATTCTTCAAGTAGTTTTGCGGCAGTCTTCTTTCCTATTCCATCAATACCTGGGATATTATCTGATGAATCACCCAAAAGCGCAAGGAACTCAATCATCTTTTCTGGTGCTACTCCCCATTTTTCTTTTACTGCTTTTTCATCGTAAATTGTGGTGGGGCTGAATCTACTTCCCATGGTATACATAAAAATATTTTCTGATATAACCTGCATAAGGTCTTTATCACCTGTGACCATATAAGTATCGATACTATTCCTAAGTGCTTCTTGTGCAAGTGTTCCCATTATATCATCTGCCTCAAATCCAGGCTTTTTTAATATCGGAATTCTCATTAAATCAAGCATATTATTAATTAAATCAAGCTGACTGACTAACTCTTCCGGCATTGCCTCTCTATTTGCCTTGTATAGATCATACATTTTATGTCTAAATGTGGGTTCTCGGCAGTCCATTGCTACTACAAGATAATCTGGGCTCTCATCCTTAATTAACTTGAAAATTGAATTTGCAAGACCATAAATAGCTGAAGTATGCTGTCCATTCTTTGTGGTGAGAGGATTTTTTATCATTGCAAAGTGTGCTCGATATATCAGTGCCATTCCATCAATAATAAATAATTTTTTAGAGTTGGTCATCTGTTAAATATAATTGTTCTTTTACCGTGGTTCATTACCCTGTATTCTGTGTGTGCCTTTATCGCACTAACAAGCACATTTCTCTCAAGATTCCTTCCAGAGTCCATCATCTCAGATATTGAGTGGTGATGGGAAACTGTTTCAACGTCTTGGGCTATGATTGGGCCCTCATCAAGTTGTTCGGTAACATAGTGGGCTGTTGCACCAATAATCTTAACACCCCTGACCCAGGCCTTTCTGTACGCATTATCCCCTTTGAATGCCGGAAGAAACCCATGATGGATATTTATTATTTTCCTTTTGAATATATCAATGATATCCTTCGGAATAATTTGCATGTATCTAGCGAGCACAACTAAATCAATTTTATTGTCAACTAACATTGATCTTAGAAGTCTGTTACCCTCATCTTTATTTTGATTGGTATTAATTTTCCTGTACTCCACATTAAATTGCTCCGCAATTGAACCTAGGGTACCGTGATTGCTAATTACCATCTTAATATTTGTATTTAGTTCTTTTGTCTGATTTTTTATCAGAATATCATAAAGAGGAAGAGATTCCTTCGTAACCAATATTGCTAGATTCAATTTCTTGCTAAGATCGTATACACAGGACTCTGCACAGAAATCAGAATCCTTGTTAGATAGATTTTTTTTGAGATTTGATAAATTAAACTTATTTTCTTCCACCTCCCCTTCTATTCTCATAAAAAAAAGATGGTCATCCGGCTCAACATGCTGCTCAAGATTAATAATATTAATATTCATAGAAGCAAGGACCTCTGTGTAATGTGATACTATTCCACTCTGATCAGGGGCATTTATATGTATCACAATTCTTTTCATTTGCTCTCCTGATAATGATTAATAATTGGGAACCTACGTCCAATTCCAAAAGATTTTTTGGAGACCTTTAGCCCTGGAGGAGACTGCCTTCTCTTGTATTCAGATTTATTTATTTTATCTATAAGCATAGATACAAGTTCCTCTTCATAGCCCATCTCTGTTAATTTTTTTAAACCAAATTGATCATTAACTACATAATCTACAATTGGACTGACAACTGCGTAGTCAAATGGATCAGATTGATTCTCTCTAAGCTCAGCGGATGGCTCTTTGCTGATTGACCTCTCAGGGATAATTATACTGTCAGCACTGCTGTTAACCCATTTGGATATGCTATAGACCTCTAGTTTATTTATATCGCTGATAACAGCAAGCGCTCCACACATATCACCATACATCGTACAATATCCTAGAGCCATTTCTGTTTTATTTCCTGTATTGAGGACCAATGCATTTATTTTATTGGCAATAGACATTAGTATATTGCCTCTTATTCGAGCTTGTAAATTTTCTTCAGCAAGCCCGGGATCAGTTTCATCAAAAAAATAACTCATATTTTTTAAATTTTCTTTATAAAGATTATGTATTGGAACCGTTTGGAATTCTATGCCCAAATTCTCTGCAAGTATCTTGGCATCAATTTTACTGTGATCAGATGAGAATTGTGATGGCATTGAAACTCCTATTACATTTTCTTTTCCTATCGAATGCACAGCTATGGCAGCAGTCAATGCTGAGTCAATTCCACCGCTTAAGCCAATAACTGCTTTTTTAAATCCAGATTTAGAGAAGTAGTCACTTACACCAATGCATAAAGCCTTGAAGATTTCTTCTGTTTCTTCTATTTTAGTGACTACAAAATCAATATCCTCACTGCTATCAAAATCAACTAATGCTGATTCACAGTGTCCTCCAAGAGCTTTTAATTTGCCCTTATTATCAATAACAAATGAACGCCCATCAAATATCAATTCATCCTGCGCTCCAACCATGTTGCAATATATAAAGTAATACTTTAAGTGAATAGACTTATCTACACATAAGGAAAGTCTCTTATCTAGTATTTTTTTTCTATATGGAGACGCTGATATATTCACAATAAGCTCTGCGCCCTCAGCAATCATCTTATCTGCAACCTTAAGCTCATAATCTGAGTCCCATAGATCCTCGCAAATTTGGACACCAATAGAAACAGGTTTCCCATCGATGGTTATATCAACATTTTTTATCTCATTTGAAGAAGAAAAATACCTCTTTTCATCGAAGACATCATAGGTTGGGAGCAGAACCTTATCATGATTATAAATAACTTTTCCATCCTGAATAACTGCAGCAGAGTTAAACAATGATTCTTTTTCTAACCTGGGGTATCCAATAATAACCACGCTATCATTTACAATAGAAACCAAACTATTAAATTCCCTCTGAGCTTTATCTATAAAACCTTTGTTCTTTAGCAAGTCCTGAGGTGGATACCCAGTTACTGAGAGCTCAGGAAAAATCACAATATCAAAGTTTGTTGATTTAGAGACAATATCCTTTATCATTGACATATTGTAATCTATATCGCCAACAACTGGATTTATCTGAGCTAAACGAATTTTCAATTTAAATCCTTACGGCTCCAGCCTTCCCATGGTTCTGGCAAATGGTATTGTTTCCCTTATGTGTGAAAGGCCGCATATCCATGCAACCACCCGCTCTATCCCCATGCCAAAACCTGAGTGAGGCACAGAGCCAAATCTTCTTAAATCAAGAAACCACTCGTAGTCACTTTGATTCAACCCTTCATCATCTATACGCTCAAGTAGTATATCAATGCTTGTTTCTCTCTCTGAGCCACCTACAATCTCTCCGTACCCATCAGGAGCAAGTATATCCATTCCCAGTACAACTTTTTCATCCTCAGGATCCCTTTTCATGTAAAAAGCCTTAATCTTCGAGGGGAACCTATGCACTATAACTGGAAGATCATACTTACTTGAAATATGGGTTTCCTCAGGAGATCCAAAGTCATCCCCCCACTCAACGCTGAACCCATCTTTCTTTAGCATCTCTATACACTCTGTGTAACTGATTCTTGGGAATGGGCCATCTATCTGCTCGAGTTTGGATACGTCTCTCTCTAATGTTTCAAGCTCCAATCTCCTTGAATCTAAAACTTGCTTTACAATATAAACTAGCAAGTCTTCTGCCCACACCATATCCTCTTCAATATCACAGAATGCTATTTCTGGCTCCACCATCCAAAACTCCGTTAGGTGCCTTCTAGTTTTACTCTTTTCAGCTCTAAAGCATGGGCCAAAATTATAGTGTCGTCCAACTGCCATGGCTGCAGCCTCACCATATAGCTGCCCTGTTTGAGCTAAATATGCCATTTTTCCAAAATAATCTGTGCCAAAGAGTGTTGATGTACCTTCAGCAGCATTAGCTGTAAAAATAGGGCTATCCACTAAGGTAAAATCATTTGAATCAAAAAAGTCCCTTACTGACTTTATAATTTGATGCCGTATTCTAAGAATTGCATGCTGCTTTTTAGATCTAAGCCACAGGTGTCTATTGTTCATCAGGAAATCTGTGCCGTGTTCCTTGGGTGTTATGGGATAATCTTTACTCAAATGAACTATGCTTATATCATTTGCTACAATTTCATATCCTCCTGGAGCACGCTCATTTTTTACAACCTCACCTTTAAGAATGATTGATGATTCTTGAGTTAGAGACTTAAATAAATCAAATTTTTCTTCACCAACATCATTTTTCGCTACAATGCATTGAAGCAATCCAAATCCATCTCTCATAGTAAGGAACCCTATTTTTCCGCTACTTCTGGAATTATACACCCATCCTTTTAACTCAACAACATTCCCTTCTTCTTCTGCTATTTTATGAATATAAGCTCTTCTCATTATATCCCCTTTTACCAAGTTGAAACTATCTTGTTTATTATTGACTCTGAAATTTTTCTTGATGCAATCTTCATGGCAGATTCTCTTGGGAGACCAAACTCATCGTCATCTAAATCATCTATGAACGTATCATTATCATTATCAATTCCATCTGATGAAATATCTTCATTTGGATCATATGCCCCCCAAGACACAAATTCCTGTTCAAATAATTGCTCACTATTCTTAGTGTCAAACCATACAGCTTTCACTTTAATTGTAATTCTATACTCATTAACTTCCTCATAGCCCGTCAACTGAAAATTAGCCGCATCATATGAATATGGCTTATCAGTAAAAGAGGCGATAGTTAGGCTCAAATGACTATCTGAATCTTTTTCTGAAAGTAATTTCAAGACATTGTCCTTTATCAATAATTCTTCCAGTTGTAATTTCATTATATCTGAAATTTCTGCCTCAATTGTGATATTATTTAATGGAGAGATATATATAGATTTTATATGAGGAGGGATTGATCCCTTGAATGAATAAACAGAACAGCTAATTAGTAATAAACTAAATATAGCTACCTTGCAAATTTTGTTAAATATCATACTCTTTGATTTTCCTATATAGTGTCCTCTCTGATATATTAAGAGCACGCGCTGTTTTTCTTCTATTTCCCTTGAATTTTTCTAAACATTTTTTTATCATTTCATGCTCTAGTTCATCTAAACTTATCTCACCAATAGTCTCATCATTGATTGCATGTAATGTTGCATCTTCAATATTCTCTCTTCCATCATGCTGATCTGAACTATCTATCTGAGTAGATGTAGGGAGAAAAAATGCTGGATTTGATGGAGGAGCTGGTTCATCACCAGGTTTATTACCAACAATCAGCTGCTTTATTTCATTAATATCCTGCCTTAAAAATAGTAACTGTTTAATAATTAATTCTCTCTCAACCTTATCAGCTTCTACATCGATATGTATTGGCAGATTTGAATTTGTGCTATACGTCTCCATGCTCAATTTCTTTTGAACTATCTCAGCTGTAATTCTTTCACCTTTATTCATGACAATTAGACTTTCAACAAGATTTTTTAATTCTCTGATATTTCCAGGCCAGCTATATGTTTCCATTATTTTTATGGAATCTTTGTCGAAGCCCTTGTAGGGGATATCATTTTTTGCTGTAAATTCAAGACTAAATCTATCAACTAGGTCTGGTATATCACTAGTGTGCTCAGATAGCGATGGCACATGAATATTCACAGTCTTTAATCTGAAGTACAAATCTTGTCTAAAATTCTTATTAGTAACCTCTTTAGATAAATCTCTATTTGTAGCGGCTATAATTCTAACATCAACCCTCTCAGATTTAGTGTCACCAACTTTCATGAATTCACCCTGCTCAATGACTCTTAGCAGCTTTGCTTGAATTTCTAGTGGAAGCTCCCCAATTTCATCTAGGAATATTGTGCCTTTATCTGCTGCTTGAAAATACCCAACCCTTGTCTCATTTGCACCTGTAAACGCACCTTTTTTGTGACCAAACAGTTCACTTTCTATTATTCCGCTAGGTATGGCGGCGCAATTAACTGTAATTAATTTTGCATGCTTCCTTTTGCTGTTTCGGTGGATAGCTTTTGCCACCACCTCCTTCCCGGAGCCTGATTCTCCTGTTACTAATACAGATATATCTGTATTTGCAACTTGACCTACCATAAAAAGCATTTCTTGCATTTTATCTGAAGATCCTATGATATTAGCTGATTTCTTTATTTTTTCAATATCTGACATATGTATCTAACCTCACTTATAACTTAACCCTTTTTGACCAATATCTTTGCGATAGAATTTCCCCTCAAAAGTAATTTTATCAACCATTTTGTAAGTAGCATCTATAGCATCATTGAGACTATCTCCAAAGCCCGTTACACTAATTACCCTTCCTCCGCTTGTAACAAACTCTCCGCTCTCTAGTCTAGTTCCAGCATGGGATATTGATCTTTTATTAATCTTTTCTAATCCTCTAATTTTCATTCCTTTTGAGTATTGATGAGGATAGCCCTTAGCGGCAAGAACCACGGTAACAGCAACCTCATCTGATACCACAATATTAGAATCACTAACTGCACCTTCAATGCAGTCATCCATAAGCGTGTAGAGCGAAGATTTTAGAAGGGGAACCACAACTTGTGTCTCAGGATCACCCATTCTAACATTAAATTCGATTACATATGGATTTCCCTTAACGACCATAATTCCAACATAAAGGAATCCAACAAAAGGATGTCCTTTGCTAGTCATAGCATTTAGAATTGGCTGTATTATTCTCTCCTCTGTCTTTGATAGTAACTCTTCTGTGGAAAGTGGAGTGGGAGAATACGCGCCCATGCCACCAGTATTTGGCCCTCTATCATTATCATAAGCACGTTTATGATCTTGAGCGGTGTTTAGTATTCTGTAATTT
>CAYNPP010000011.1:0-19823 GCA_964399095.1 uncultured bacterium
AGGAAGTGATACAGGGGGCTCTGTTCGTCAGCCGGCATCCTTCTGTGGTGTATATGGCTTTAAACCAACCTACGGTAGAATCTCAAGATTTGGATTGACTTCATTTGCCTCTTCTTTTGATCAGATAGGAGTTATTGCATCTAATATTAGCGATATAGTAAATACATACGAAGTAATTGCTGGATTTGATAAATATGATAACACTAGCTCAAAACATAAAATAGATAAATATATTTTTAGTAACAAAGTGGCAGAAAATTTAACAGTTGGTATCCCAAAAGAATATTTTGATATAGGAATGGATGATAGTGTAAAAAGTGTAATGGATAACGTTATTAAGTTTTTACATAAAAGAAAATTCAATGTGAAAGAAATAAGTTTACCTCTAACAGATAAATGTATCAGCACATATTATATTTTAACAACTGCAGAAGCAGCCTCAAACCTGTCACGATATGATGGAATAAAATATGGAATAAGAAAAAAATCAGATAATATTATAGATATGTATAAACAAACTCGCTCTATAGGATTCGGAGATGAGGTTAAAAGAAGAATTATTGTAGGCACTTTTGTCTTATCAAGTGGATATTATGATGCATACTATAGTAGAGCGTTAAAAGTTAGACGATTGATTAAACAGGACTTTGATAAAGCATTTAATAAAGTTGATGTAATCCTTACCCCCACATCTCCATTTCCTCCTTTTAAAGTAGGTGAAAAATTTAATGACCCAGTAAAAATGTATCTTTCTGATGTTTTTACTGTTCCAATGAGCCTTGCAGGTTTACCCTGTATTAGTGTCCCATGTGGAAAAAATAAAAATGATATGCCAATTGGTATGCAGTTAGTTGCAAATCAATTTCATGAAAACAGTATTTTTCAAATGAGCTCTTATATTGAAAAAAATTATAAAAATATTAATTTATAGAGGGATTTAACTATGTCTGGACACAGTAAATGGTCAACAATAAAACGTAAAAAAGGTGCAGCAGATGCAAAAAGAGGTGCAATTTTTACTAGGCTATCAAAGGATTTAACAATAGCTGCACGAGAAGGTGGAGGTGATGTTGATATGAATCCAGCCCTTAGATTAGCTGTCAAGAAAGCAAAGGTTGCCAATATGCCCTCATCTAACATAGAGAAAGCAATAAAGAAGGGTACTGGTGATCTCCCTGGTATTAAATATGAAAATTATATTTATGAGGGTTATGGTCCAGAGGGAGTAGCAATAATGTTGGAGGTTATGACTGATAATAAAAATAGAACTGTTCCAGAAATAAGACATATAATGTCTAAGAATGGCGGGAATCTTGGTGAGGCTGGGTGCGTCAGTTGGATGTTTGAAAAAAAAGGTACAATATTAGTTAAGCACTCTAACAGTATAACCGAAGATAGCTTGATGGATACATCAATAGAACTTGGTGCAGAAGATTTTTCAAATGCGGGTACTTACTATGAAATTACAACATCCCCAGAGGACTTTGGACATATAACTGAATCACTTGATAAAATGGGAATTGATATAGAAGGAGAATTAGGGCTTGTTCCAATAAATACAGTGCAGGTAAAGGAAGAAGAATCTAACATAATTATAAAATTAAAGGAATTATTAGAAGAAAATGATGACGAGCAAAAAATTTATTCAAATTTTGAGGTTGTAAGTTGATTATAATGGGCATAGATCCTGGACTAATAAATACAGGTTTTGGTATAGTATCTTTTACTAACAATAAAGTTAGAACCCTTGATTTTGGGGTAATTGCTCCAAGTGTATCAGACGATTTAAGTATACGTCTTAGCACTATATATAGAGATGTATGCACGGTAATAGAGACCCATAAACCTGATTGTGTATCTATTGAAGAGGTTTTTTATAGCAACAATGTTAAAACAACAATGAAATTAGGTCAAGCAAGAGGAGCTGTTTTAATAGCTGCTGCTCAGTCTAAAATCAAAATATTTGAATACTCAGCAAGAAAAATAAAATTATCTTTGACAGGAAATGGGAATTCTCATAAAGATCAGGTTCGATATATGGTGGAAAACAAATTAAATTTAAATTTAAAGTCTCAAAAAACTGATGCATCGGATGCTCTTGCTGCGGCACTTTGTCACGAACAGCAGTTTAGGAGTTTTGAGATATGATTGTATCATTAAATGGACAAATTTTAGACTTATTTCTTGATAGGGTTGTTTTGGAGGTGCACGGGGTTGGATATGAATGTTTTATCTCTAGAAAAACATTTGATTCTCTTAATAAACATGATAGTGACTTTGATATAAAATTGATTATATATCATCATATAAGTGAAGGGAATCAATGTTTATTTGGATTTACTGATTACGATGAAAAAAGTATATTCCTACTTTTAATTAGTGTATCTGGGATAGGACCTAAAACAGCAATCCAGTTTTTATCAAATGTAACCTCAAGAGAATTACAGGAAAAAATTATGATAGGTGATGTAAAAGGATTAACATCTATCCCTGGTATAGGAACAAAAACTGCTAAGAGAATTATTGTGGAACTAAAAGATAAATTTACTAGTGTTAATAAGGATGATTTGCCATATGAAAACGACAATATAATTTCCCCACTCTTGGATGACGCAACAAAGGCATTAATGGAATTGGGATACAACAAAAATGAAGTAACTAAAAATATAAAGAAAATAATTAAAGATGAGGGTGATTTGGACACTGGAGAGTTAATTAAGAGGGTATTAAATATAATTGGAAAATAATACTGTAAAAAAAACAGCCTTATATGAAAACCATATAGAGTATAATGCTAAAATGATAGATTTTTCTGGATATTTAATGCCAATTAATTATCCAGATGGAATAAAGAATGAATACAACGCGGTAAGAAATAATGTAGGGATGTTTGATGTTTCTCACATGGGTGTATTTAAAGTCTCCGGAAAAAAATCTATGGAATTCTTAAATAATATTCTATCAAATGATATTACAGCATTAAAAGATGGAAGGGCTATGTATTCTTTGCTATGTAATAATAATGGAGGAATAATAGACGATTTAATTATTTATAAAATGGATGATTATTATTTAATGATTGTAAATGCATCCAATAAAAATAAAAATTTATTATGGATGAAATCACATGCTGAAGATGGAGTTATGGTCTCAGATATATCACCTGATTATTCCCTTATAGCAATCCAAGGGCCAAATAGCAGAGACAAGATAAGTGAAATTTTTAATATTGAATTAAGTGATTTATCATTCTATGGCTGTATTAAAATAAATTATTTAAATGAAGAAATATTTATTGCAAGGACAGGATACACAGGGGAATTAGGATATGAACTTTTAGGCAACCATAAGGTTATAAATAGTATGTGGAAATCTATGCTATCTAAAAGTGTTAAACCTATAGGATTAGCAGTAAGAGATATACTAAGAATTGAAATGGGATATTGTTTATATGGTCATGAAATAAGTGAAAATCAAAATCCAATTGAAGCAGGCCTTGGATGGATAATAGATCGCAAATCAAAATTTATTGGTTCAGATAAAGTTTTAAACATTAATAATCACAATCAAAAATTAGTTTTTATTAAAGTCCTTGAAAGGGGTATCCCAAGACAAGGGTGTGAAATATTTTCAGATAGTAAAAAAATTGGCCACATTACAAGTGGAACATTTTCATACAAGTTAAATTGTGGTATCGGAATTGGCTACATTAATAGCTCTTTAGATTCTGCACTGATTCCTGAAGTGATAATAAGAAATAAATCAATTCCAATTGAAATTAGTACTAACTGTTTCTTGAAAGGGACTTCATTAAAAAAATAGAATGAAAAAATATCAATCAGAAATAATTGGAATATATTTTTTGTTTATCTCCATTTTTGTTTTTACAAGTTTGATAGATTATGGAATATTAAGTAAATATAATATAATGGGCCCTTTGGGTTACTGGATTTCTAATAAATTAATGTTGTTATTTGGTTTAGGCTCCTATATTCTCCCTGTAATATTTGGAATATTAGGGTATAACTATATCTCAGACAAAGAACACGAAAGAATAATCATTTCCAAATTAATATTATATTTATTATCTATGGCTATATGGTTTTGTGCTTTTTTTGGATATATTTCAGATATACTTAACTTTGAAGTTTGGAGGCATTTTTCTGGATTAATTGGAATATCTATTAGCAGCACACTTGTAGAATACATTAATCTATTTACTCCATTTGTGTTTATTGTTGCGCTGCTAGCAATTAATATGATTTATTTTAATTTCTCTATTGGCGACATATTTTTAAAAATTAAGGAAAAAATTTCTAGAATAAATCAGGAGGAGGATAACATCGAAATAAATCCCCCCTCATTTCATGAAGAAGAAAGGGATAATCAGTCAGAAGAGACTGATACAGATTTTGATGTTGAGTTTGATGAAGATATAATACCTGAAAAATCAGATGATAATAGCAAAGGTGATTTAGGTGGAGATGGACATGATTCTGATGATATAGATATTCAGGAAGAAGTTAAAGAGGAAGAAATTGATATTGATGCAAAGGCAGATAGAAAAAGAAAATTTTTCAACTATAGTTTGCCTGCTAGTAATCTTTTAAACTCTCCTATTGAAACAAATATCCAATATTCTGAGGAACAGCTACATAAAAGATCCCAAGATTTAATGCATGCACTAGAAACATATAATGTTATGGGAAAAGTTCGTAGAATCAATCAAGGTCCAGTCATCACTTTATTTGAAATTGAGCCTGATGAAGGAGTTAGGGTTAATAAATTTGTAACTCTTTCTGATGATTTAGCAAGAGCTATGGAAGCAAGTAGAGTGCGAATCATTGCACCTATCCCTGGAACAAGATTTGTTGGTGTAGAGGTGCCCAATGAATCCCCTGCAATAGTATATTTAAAAAGTATAATAACATCAGATGGCTATATAAGCTCTCCATCTAAAATGACCATTGCATTAGGAAAAACTACCTCTGGAAAATCATTTTCTTATGAGCTAGATAAAATGCCTCATCTACTAGTTGCAGGCGCAACGGGCTCTGGAAAGTCAGTTTGTATTAATTCAATTATTGCATCAATCTTATACAAAGCAAAACCTGATGAGGTGAAATTTATATTAATTGATCCAAAAAAAGTTGAGCTATCTTCTTATAATGTTCTCAAAGATTATCATTTGATTACAACACCCAGTATAGATGAGTATGTTGTTACTAAGACAGAAAACTCAAATGCTATATTAGATTCAGCAATAAGAGAAATGGAAAGAAGATTTGAATTATTCTCTGAATTAAGAGTTAGAAATATATCTGAGTATAATCATAAGTTAAAAAGTAAATCAGATTTAGAGAAAATACCTCACATTGTAATTATTATTGATGAATTAGCAGATTTGATGATGACTTCTGGTAGAAAAATTGAAGAACCTATTACAAGGCTTGCTCAGAAGGCAAGAGCAGTAGGGATACATCTTGTTGTTGCTACACAGAGACCATCTGTAGATGTTATTACAGGATTGATAAAGTCAAATTTCCCAGCCCGAATAGCATTTCAAGTAAGTTCAAAAATTGACTCTAGAACTATAATTGATCAAAATGGAGCTGAGGCGTTACTAGGTAATGGCGATATGTTATTTTTACCTCCAGGATCAGCAACTCCTATAAGGCTTCATGGTGCATATATTAGTTTAGAAGAAATCGAGGCATTACTTAATCACATAAGCACTCAATCAATTCCAGAAAAAATTAATCTTCCAGAAATTAATGACACCACAAATAGCGACAGTTTTTCAATTGAGGGTAGAGATGACCTCCTAATAGATGCAGCAAAATTAGTTATCCAGCATCAGCAGGCATCAGTATCATTGTTGCAGAGGAAATTTAGAATAGGTTACAGCAGGGCAGGTAGGATAATAGATGAATTGGAATCTCTAGGGGTTGTTAGTGGATACAGTGGAAGTAAAGCAAGAGAGGTTCTAGTTGATGAATCCTTTTTAGATAATATTGTACAATGAAACTCCTTTTATTCATTTATATATTTTCCATGCTATTATCGAATGACCTAGAATTATGGATTACAAATAAAAAACAACTAATAAAAAGTCAAAGATATTTGGTGTCATTTGAGTATTCAGTCAAAGAAAAAAAAAGTTTATTAAGTAAAAATAAATATAATAAACTGGAATTATATTCAATAGTAAAAGATACATCAATAATGAAGCTTGATAATAGAATAACATTCTGCAATAGTAATTATTGGGAGACAATAGATTTGTCTAGTAAACAAATATTTTTGCAAGACACTGACACTAAGATTGAAGATATAAAAAAAAATATTCTTTCAATTTTTCTAGAAGATAGTTATAAGATTGTAAAGTTAAGAAATAATAAATATCTTCTATCAATGGATGATTACTTCATAAATATGTATATAAAATATGAAGATGAATCAGATAAAATATCTCAAATAGATATAAATGATTCTTCAAAAAAAATATCTATTAAGAATTTTAATTTACTACCCTTTAGTTCTATCCCCTATAATAAGTCTGAATGGGAAGATTTTCAGAAGTTTGATATAAGGTCGGGAAACTAATTTTATGAACTTAGGTAGAACTAGTATTGGAAAAGTATTTTTTTCATATAAAAGTATAATTGGTATTTTAATCAGCATACTTTGCATAGGGTTTGTTTATAGGAGCTTCAATTGGGTTCTCTTTTTAAATCATTTGCTTAATGTAAACTATATTTATCTTACTATATCAATTTTCTGTTTATTTGTTTCGCTGTTAATGAGGGCTTACAGATGGAAGCTATTTTTTACTGACGATATATCAGTATCACACCTTTATAAATCTGAAACATTAGGCTTTTGGGGAAACAGTATTTTCCCTCTAAGGCTTGGAGAATTGATAAAAATTCATTATTCAAAGATTTTAACATCGAAATCATATTTATATATTTTGTCAACAATAGTAATGGAAAGATTAGTAGACTTATTAATTATGCTTCCATTTGTAGTTATTTTTTACTTTATTTTTCCTATGGAAATAATATCAAATAAAATTATTTTTTTATTAATTATTTTGCCTGTTTTGTTAATATTAGCATTAATTTTTAGATATAATTTTCAAAGAATTAAAACTAAAATTAATGAATCAATTTCAAATGATTTCTTAATCGATATTAATTCAAAAAAAATATCGATTGTACTCTCAACAGTTCTTATTTGGTTTTTAATTTTATTAGATGTGCATTTTGTACAATTAGCAATGAATTTAGATTTCAGTTTATTTGATAGTTTTAGTATTATGTTGCTAGCTACAATTATTTATGTTTTTCCATCATCTCCTGGTAGTATAGGAACATTTCATTTGGGCATTCAGGAATTTATGGTAAGATTCTTAGACTACTCTATTGATACATCTATAGCATTTGCATTTATTTTGCATGCACACAGTTATTTATTTTTTATTTTCTTGGGTACATGGTATTTTTTAGGTGATTCGGATAGAATTTTATCATTCAAGGAAGATAATGAAATTTATTGATTTAAAGGCGCAGTATCTTAAAATAAAAGAGGAGATAGATTCAGGAATTCATGAGGTTCTAGAGCATGGCCAATATATAATGGGACCAGAAGTATCTACCTTAGAAACTAATCTATCTAAGTTCGTTCAACAGAAACATTCAATAACATGTTCTTCAGGAACTGACGCATTGCTAATGTCTCTAATGGCGATGGAAATAAAACCAGGTGATTTTGTGCTTACTACTCCATTTACATATATAGCTACAGCAGAGGTCATAAGCCTATTAGGCGCAGTCCCAGATTTTGTTGATATTGATCCAAGGACATTCAATATAGATGTTAATCAAGTTGAGAAAAAAATAATTTCCAACCCTCAAAAGTATAAAATTATAATGCCAGTGAATATATTCGGATTGCTAGCAGATTATGAACATCTTTTATCACTCAAGAATAATCATAATTTTAATATTATAGAAGATGCAGCTCAAAGTTTTGGAGCAAGCAATAATCATAAAGTTTCATGTGGATTTGGAGACATTTCCTGCACATCCTTCTTTCCCGCAAAGCCATTAGGATGCTATGGCGATGGAGGAGCAATTTTTACTAATAATGAAAAATATGCAGAAAAATTAAAATCAATTAGAATACATGGTAAAGGAAAAGATAAGTATAATAATGTAAGGGTAGGAATTAATGGACGATTAGATACCTTACAGGCAGCAATATTAATTCCCAAATTAAAAATTTTTAAAGATGAGATAAATTCAAGGAATAGAGTAGCAGAACTATATAATGCGAATATAAATGATTCATATGAAAAGCAATATATTCCACCAGGAAACATTTCTGCCTGGGCACAGTATTCTATGTTAGCCAAATCAACAAATCAAAGGGATAAGGTTATTTCAGAGCTAAAAAATAATAATATCCCAAGTGCAATATACTATATAACTCCATTACACCTTCAAACGGTATATAAGGGCCTCGGCTATTCTAATGGTGATTATCCTATTTCAGAAGACATATCCTCAAGAATATTTAGTATTCCCATGCATCCATATCTAGAGGAAAAGGATATAAATAATATTTGTGAGATAATAAATGCAGTACAATAAAGTAAATATTGTTGCTGAAATTGGTTGTAACCATATGGGGAAAATGGATTTCGCATTCAACTTAATTAAGATGGCCAAGGATTGTGGAGCAAATGTTGCAAAATTTCAAAAAAGAAATTCTATAGAACTATTATCTTATGAACAGTATAATGCTCCACACCCTAATCCAATGAATTCATATGGAAATACTTATGGAGAGCACAGAGAATTCTTAGAATTCTCTGTGGAGCAACATATAGAATTAAAAAAATATTGTGAAGAAATTGGAATAGATTATTCGACCTCTGTGTGGGATGTTACATCTGCCAGAGAAATTTGTAGCATTAATCCAAATTTTATAAAAGTTCCATCAGCATGTAATAACCATATAGATATGCTTAGAATCTTAAGAGATGAATATAGTAATGATATACATATTTCTTTAGGGATGACCACAAGAGATGAAGAGGATACACTAATAAATTTTTTCAATAAAAATAGTTCATTAAATAGATTAGTTCTTTATTCATGCACCTCAGGCTATCCGGTACCTTTTGAGCAAACCTGTCTTCTTGAAGTAAAAAGAATGGTTGAAACCTATAATAATAAAGTTAAAGCAATTGGTTTCTCTGGACATCATCTAGGTATTGCAATAGATATTGCCGCCTATACACTTGGAGCAAATTGGATTGAGCGTCATTTTACAAAAGATAGAACTTTGAAAGGCTCTGACCATGCGGCATCTCTAGAGTCAACAGGTTTATCAAAATTAGTTAGAGATCTTAATGCTACTAAGCTAGCATTAAATTACAAAGCAGATGAAATCCTTGAGGTTGAATTGCCTCAAAGAGATAAATTAAAATGGAAAAAACAAAATTGATTAATATAGTTGTGACAGGTGGAGCTGGTTTTATTGGAAGTAATTTTATTTTGAGAATTATAAATAAAATAAATTGTAATATTTTAAATATAGATAAACTTACTTACTCTGGGAATTTGAATAATTTGGTGAATATAGAAAATGAAAAAAAATATTTTTTTTTAAAAGCTGACATATCAGACAAAAGGATAATAAATGAAGCCATAGAAAATTTTAAGCCTAATGTAATAATAAACTTTGCAGCAGAGTCCCATGTAGATAGATCTATTGATAACTATAATGAATTCATTCAAACAAATGTTCTTGGAACTATCAACTTACTTGAATGTTCTCAAAATTATTTTGAATCATATAGTGATGCTGATTTTAAATTTATACATATCTCAACTGATGAGGTATATGGTGCGCTAGGATACAAGGACGTTTTTGATGAAGAGTCAAGTTATAATCCAAGCTCTCCTTATTCAGCATCCAAGGCTTCATCAGATCATTTTGTCAATTCTTGGTATAAAACTTATGGTCTGCCATCCATAGTTACGAATTGTTCAAATAATTATGGACCTTTTCAATTTCCAGAGAAACTTATTCCTTTAATGATAATTAATGCTATTTCCAATAAGCCTCTTCCTGTTTATGGGAATGGCAAAAATATACGTGATTGGATTCATGTTACCGATCACTGTGATGCAATAATAAAAATTATTGAACTTGGTAAAATTGGAGAAAAATATAATATAGGTGGAGATTGTGAAATAGAAAATATTGAGATAGTTAACATTATATGTAAATATTTAGATAAAATTAAACCCAGATCTTGTGGGGATTCATATAATAGGCTTATAGAGTATGTTGATGATAGACCGGGTCATGATTTTAGATATGCTGTAGATTTTAGTAAAATAAAAAATACTCTAGGATGGAAACCTGAAATAAAATTTTCATCTGGAATTAAAAATACGATTGAATGGTATATTAATAACTCTGACTGGTGGGGAAAAATTATTAATGATAAATATAATCTTGAAAGATTAGGGAAGAAAAAATGAAGGGTATAATACTATCTGGAGGAGCAGGGACACGCCTGTATCCAGCATCTAAAATTATTAATAAAGGCCTATTGCCTGTATATGATAAGCCAATGATTTATTATCCTCTATCTACATTAATGTTATCAGGAATAACAGAAATTTTAGTTATTGCTTCCAATCGCGATGTAGAAAGATTTGAAGAACTTCTTGGGGATGGAAGCCATATTGGACTTAAGATTTCATATGAGATAGAATATGAGATAAAGGGTATTGGAAATGCATTTATAATGGCTGAAGATTTTATAGGTGATGACTCTGTATGCCTAGTACTTGGCGATAATATTTTTTATGGACACAAGCTACCTGTCATGCTAAGAGAGAGCGTTAGGATTGTAGAAGAAAGTAATAAATCAGTAGTATTTGGATATTTTGTTCAAGATCCCGAGAGATTTGGGGTAGTAGAATTTGATGATAATTTTAATGCTATCAGTATAGAAGAAAAGCCGCATACTCCAAAGTCTAATTATGCGGTTGTAGGATTGTACTACTATTCAAATGATGTTATAGAAATATCAAAATCACTGAAACCATCTGGTAGAGGAGAACTAGAAATAACTGATATAAACAAAGAATACTTAAATAATAAAAAGCTGTCTGTTCAGTTGTTGGGCAGAGGCCATGCTTGGTTGGATACGGGGACACACAAGACCCTTCTAGAAGCTTCAAATTTTATAGGGATGGTTGAGTCAAGGCAGGCATGGAAGATTTCATGTATTGAAGAGATAGCTTATAGGATGGGAAATATTGATTCTAATCAGTTAGAGAATTTATCAAAGGAATATAATAATGAATATGGGGAGTATTTATTAAAAATTTCTAAAATAGATTTATAATATTAAATGGCATTTTGCATAATTGATAAAAACAATTATTTTCATAATCTTTCTTTGATTGAGCAGAAAATAAAAAAAGAGAAAATAGCAGTTGTACTAAAGAACAACGCTTATGGTCATGGCCTTAAAGAGATTGCACAACTCAGTTGTGAATATGGAATTAAGCATGCTGTTGTCAATCTATTAAGGGAAGCTAGCTTGATTGAATCTTATTTTGATACAGTGCTAGTATTGCAGGATATCCCTAGTGAATCGTTAGTTAGCGATAATATTATAGTTGCCATAAATTCAATTGATGTGATAAAGAATATTCCCCCAAATACAAAAGTTGAAATAAAAGTAGATACGGGGATGCATAGAAATGGTATTATGATAGATGAACTAAATAATGCATTAGATTTAATAATAAAAAATAAGCTTAATTTATGTGGGATATTTACTCATTTTTCTAATGCATATGAAGAGGATAAGTCTCTTGATACTCAAAAGAAAAAATTTGATAAAGTAAAAAATAATATTTTATCAGATTATAGATTTAATAGTGTAGACATTAGGTTTCATTGCTGTGCCTCATCATCATTATTTAGAATAAATGCAAATGACTATGATTTAGCAAGAGTCGGTATTATGTCGTATGGATATATTTCCTTACCTAATTCATTTGATTATCCGAATTTAAAACCAGTAATGTCTCTCTGGGCAGAGAAGATAACTTCTAAGGTGATATTAAAAGGTGATTCAGTTGGGTATGGATCAATATTTACAGCTGAAAATAAAATGGTTGTATCTACATATGATGTTGGATATGGAGATGGGTTTTTAAGATTAGATGGAACTAAAGATTCAACAATTGAAGATGGAAGAAAAATATTAGGCATCGTCTCTATGAATTCTTTTAGTACGTATGGAGATGATAGTAAAGTATGTGTATTTAAAAATGCATATCGATTCGCGAAGCTACATAATACTATTATATATGAGATTATTTCAAACATTAATCCATATATAGAAAGGATAGTTAGATGAGCATTGTTAATTCTATTCCAACTATTTTTGAAGGGGTTAAATTATTTGAACTAAATGAATTTCATGATGAACGAGGATCATTTAAGGAGGTCCTTAATAAGAATATACTATCAGCAATTGATAAGAATATAAATTTTGTTCAGGATAATGAATCTTATTCAAAGCATGGGGTACTACGAGGTTTACATTATCAACAATCACCATATCAACAATCAAAATTAATAAGAGTAAGCTTAGGTGCAATTCAAGATGTTATTGTAGATATAGATAAAACATCAGAAACATATGGAAGATGGGAATCATATCAAATTAGTTCAAAAAATAATCGTATCTTATTTATTCCAGAACACTTTGCTCATGGTTTTTTAGTATTAAGTGATGAGGCTATTATTAATTATAAAGTCAATGAGTATTATAATAAAGCTTCAGAATCTGGGATTAAATACAATGATAAGAATTTGAATATTAATTGGGAGTTGGATAATTCTGAAATCATAGTAAATAAAAAGGATATGAATTACCCTGATTTTATAAAATGAAGTTTTTACCTCAAAATTTAAAAAAATTCTCAACAATCAGGACAGATTCTTTTACAGAACATTATTGTGAACCAAAATCTGTAGTTGATATTAAAGAGGCAATAGAATATAAAAATAAAAATAATCTTTCAATACAAGTCCTTGGAAATGGCTCAAATATACTATTTTCTAAGGATTATTATAAAAACCTGCTATTCATGAAATTATCTGGAGACTTTGATTTCATTAATGTTGATGATGAAAAGATAAAAATTGGATCAGGATTTTCATTAAAAATTGCCGGAAAACATCTAATAAAATTGGGTTATAATGATTTTATTTTTTTTAATTTAATTCCAGCGACAGTTGGAGGTGCAGTAACTCAGAATGCAGGTACGGGAAAACATGAGGAAATTAGAGATGTTTGCATAGAAATTGAAGTATTTGACCTATGGGAGAATAAAGAATTAACTTTGAGTAACCAGGAGTGTATGTTTGAATATAGGAATTCAATTATTAAAAAATCAAATGGAAGATATATTGTCTTATCAGCGCTTTTTAATGGAAAAAATATTACATCTGATATAGAAAAATTAACGGAAAAAATGAGGCAAAGGATTAATGAAAAGGCTAATAGAGAGCCTTATGGATATAGTTTTGGATCCACTTTCAAAAATAATAACCTCCCTGCATGGAAATGTGTAAAATCTATTGTGAGTTTACTTGATACATGTCAGGGTGCTGAATATAGTAAAAAACATTACAATTGGATTTCTAATAAAAATGCATCTGGAGAAGATATAAATAGACTTATTAAAGATACTCAGAAAAATGTAAAAAGTAAGTTAAATATAGATTTAGAGAATGAGGTGACAATAATTTAATAATGATAGATTTTCATAATCATATACTACCTGAAGCTGATGATGGAGCATCTTCAATTGAAGAATCAATAAAAATGCTTCAATGCGCACAATCACAAGGGATAACGGATATTGTTAATACAATTCACTTCCAACATCCAAAAATGGAAGGGAAAAAAACTGATTTCAAGTATGTATGCTCTATAAGAGATTCTCTCTTGGAGAAAATGAAGGAAAATAATATAGAAATAAATATTCATTTAGGAGCAGAGGTTTTTTTTAATTTTAATTTATTAGAAATTTTAGATAATAAGATTACAACAATTGGAAATGGAAAATACATGCTTGTTGAATTTAATGTATATCAATTTCCTAAAGATTATGATAAACATTTATTTGAATTAGCAATTTCTGGTGTAAACCCTATAATAGCCCACCCTGAAAGATATAAACCTATTCAGGAAGATATTTCAATTTTAAATGCACTAGCAGATTCTGGATGTTTTATGCAAATTGATGCGGGCAGCATATTAGGACATTTTGGAAAAAGGTGTCAATCTACATCTATGGAAATTTTAAAAAAAAATATGTGTCATTTAATTGGATCTGATGCCCATAATAGCAGAAATAGAAACTTTTGTTTAGCTGAGGCAAAATCAGAAATAGAAAATTTATTTGATGGTTGTGAGCTACTATTTAATGAAAACCCATATAATATCATTAATGGATCTTCAATAAATACTAAAGGAATTACAATAAAAGAAAAATCTTTGTTAGATAAAATTATTGGTAATTTTTATAATACTTAAGTTTAAATTCACAAGATATGCAAAAAGATGTTAACAAATATAAAATTGCTGTCATAGGTCTAGGGTATGTCGGATTACCTCTTGCAGTAAAATTTGGTACGATTTATGATACTATTGGATTTGATATAAATAAAAACAGGATTAAGGAACTTATCAATTATGAGGATTCAACTAGAGAAGTAACCAAGCAAGAAATCCAGTCATCAAAAGATATTAAATTTTCATATGATAGTGATGATTTGGAAAGTGCAGATATTTATATAGTTACGGTCCCAACACCAATAAATAAGTTTAGAGAGCCTAATCTTGAACCTATATTCAATGCTACGCATATAATTTCTAAACATTTAAAGAAAGGCAATATTGTTGTTTATGAATCGACTGTTTATCCAGGGTGCACTGAAACAGATTGCGTGCCAATCTTGGAGGAACAATCTAATTTAGTATATAAGAAAGATTTCCATTGTGGATATAGCCCAGAGAGAATTGTTCCTGGTGATAAGGACAGGACCCTAACCAAAATAAAAAAGATTGTAAGTGGGTCAAATATAGAAACATTAAAGATCCTTAATCATTTATACTCCTCTATTATTGATGCAGGCGTATATTTAGCATCTAGCATAGAGGTCGCTGAAGCTGCAAAATCAATTGAAAATGCTCAAAGAGATATTAATATTGCTTTTGTAAATGAACTAGCATTGATATTTGATAAAATGAATATAAATACACATGAGGTTCTTGAAGCTGCATCGACTAAATGGAACTTTTTACCGTTTAGCCCAGGGCTTGTTGGTGGTCATTGTATTGGAGTAGATCCATATTATTTAGCTTATAAATCTGCAAGCTATGGACATCATCCAAAATTAATTCTTGCAGGAAGAGAAATAAATGATAAGATGAGCGAGCATATAGTTAAAAAAATAATGAGAGTAATGGTCACAAAAAATATTGATATAGAAAAATCTAAAATTCTCATTTTAGGCATAACATTTAAGGAAGATTGTCCTGATATTAGAAATACAAAAATTATTGATGTAATTAATATTTTTAATCAATTTAATAATAATATAGATGTATATGACCCTGTAGCAGATTCAAAAGAAGTCAAGAAGGTGTTAGGTATAAATATTACATCAACTAAAAACTTTAAGAAAAAATATGATGTTATTCTTAGATTAGTTGGACATAAGCAGTTTAGTAATTTTAATTATGAAAGCTACACAAAAAATAATTCAATTATATTTGATCTTAAGGGAAGTTTAAAGGGAGATAATGTTATATATGTATAGTATGCTTATAAAATCAAAAGTTGCAAATAAATGCTTAATAATATTAATGACATTATCATTATTTCACCCATTATTTTCCCAATCCTCAGCAGCTAGCACTCAAATAGTATCAACAGAAAGGTATATAACAGATGAACAGGGGAATATATTAATTAATGTTAATGTCTGGGGACACGTTAAAACCCCTGGAAACCACCTTGTGTTTGATGGTATTGATTTAGCTACTTTATTATCAATAGCCGGAGGGCCATTGCCTGGAGCAAAGTTAAGTAAAGTAACATTATTCAGGGACAGGAAAGATGGCTCTGGTAATATAAAATATGAAATTAATTTAGATAATTTTTACAAGGATGGAGATAGATCTGATTTTGTTAAGATTTTACCTAATGACACAATTGTTATTAAAGAGAACTTTGCAAGTGCTGTATTTAGACGTTCAAATACACTCCCTTTAATACTTCAACTACTAAATATATATATTCAAATAAATAATAATAACTAATGAAAAATAATCCATATCTAGAAGATGATTTTTCGATAAAGAATTTACTTGGTGTTCTTGTACGACATAAGAATCTAATACTCCTTACAAGTATCATAGCTATAATTATATCTTTTTATTATACATTCACCATCTCTCCAATATACAAAGCATCTACATCAATTATGATAAAGGATTCTAGTAATGGAGCATCTTCTGTCCTTGATTTTACAGGTAGTAAAAAAATAACAGAGATTGAAAATGAAAAGTTATTGATAATGTCAAGAATAGTTGCAGAGAATGCCCTTTCTAAACTATGGCAAAGTGAATTAGTTAACAATCTTCATATACTTGGAACTAAAAATTTCATCCCCAAATTTCAAGATGAGAGAAAGCTTCTAAGAAAGATATTTACTCTTGGCATGTACAAGGAAAAAAACAAGGAAAAACTAGTCCACTCAGAGTATTTTACTGTTGATTCTCTAAGGCCATACGCAAAAAGCTTGCAGAAAAATTTATCAATTCAAAATGAGCTTAATTCAGATATATTAGTTATAACTTTCTCTAGCCCATTTGCAAGGGAAGCAGCAATAGTATCAAACGCAATCGCTGAATCATATATAGAGATCGATAAAAAATGGGCGAGTAATCAAGCATCAGCTATATTAAACTTTGTTTCTGAGCAGGCAGATAATATCGAACAAAAATTATCAATTGCTGAAGAAAAATTAAAAAGTTTTAAGGAAAATGAAGGTGTCTTTGATTTTTCTGGAAATTATGAATTAATATTAACTCGTCTAGTTGACTCAGAGAGTAAATATCTAAATACTGTAGCAGAATCTAATATTTTAGAAGAGAAAAAAAGATATAAAACAGCAAAATTATCTGAAGAAGAAAAAACATTAGCAGTAAAATTATCAAATTCTATTAATTCTACATTATTTGCCCTTAGAAATCAGATTAGTCAAAAAGAGTCTGAGTTAATAAAAAATTCAACTCTTCATGGAGAGAAACATGAGGCCATTATTGATTTAAAAAATGATATTAAAGCTCTTAAAGAGAAACTAGATAAAGAGGCTAAAACATTAATTGAGCAGGGGATTGTGGTTGCGGATCCTGTTAAATATCGTCAGGAAATTATCGAAGAATTATTAGTGATTGATAGCGAGCTTACTGGTTTGAATGCAACCGCTGATGAATATGATAAATTAGTAAAGAGATATGAAAAAGAGCTAAATTCGCTTCCCTCTCTGCAACTTAGCTTTGCGAGTCTTGAAAGAGACCGGTCAGTTTTAAATCAAACATATATGTTCATGAGGCAAAAAGTTGAAGAATCACGTATTCAGGTTGCTTCTAAATCAGGAAAAATTCAAATTATAGATGAAGCAGTTATTCCATCTAAAAAATCAAGTCCCAATCACAAAAAAAACTTACTAACTGGTTTATTTTTAGGTTTTATTATAGGATTTTTCCTCTCTTTATTAATTGAATATTTTGATACAACAATTAAATCAATTGATGATATTTTTTCTGAATT
Organism: uncultured bacterium; assembly: GCA_964399095.1. Lineage (GTDB taxonomy): Bacteria > Fidelibacterota > Marinisomatia > SCGC-AAA003-L08 > D37C17 > TMED161. The sequence continues at coordinate 17,961 of CAYNPP010000011.1, forward strand.
AACAATACTAGGAATTATTCCAGCTATCTCTGATACTCATAAAAGCCATCACAGTCACCATTCAACAAGATTTTCGTTTAAATATTTTAAAAGACGGTTTTTATATTATAAAAATTTATTTTTTACTAATAATACAAGTGAAGGAAATTTAACTAAAAATATTGTTAGACATCTTATAACCCATGAAGAACCAAAGTCACCTATATCAGAGGCTTATCGTAGCTTAAGAACAAGCATCTCATACTCTAATTCAAAGCATTTCAAATCGATGGTTGTTTCTAGCGCTGGTCCAGGGGAAGGAAAAACCACTTCAATCGCAAACCTAGCTATCACATACGCTAATTTAGGTAAGAAGGTATTATTAATCGATACGGACCTTAGAAGGCCAGTAATCAATAAAATTTTTATAGATGAAAAAAATAAAGAAGGAATAACATCCTACTTAACAGGTGCAGTTAAGGATATTTCAGAAATAATAACAAAAACCGAAATATCCAACCTATATGTTATACCTTCTGGTATAATCCCACCAAATCCATCTGAGTTGCTGGAATCAGATAAAATGGCTGGTTTATTAAGCAAATTAGAGGATGATTGGGATATAATATTATTTGATTCACCACCTTTATTTGCTGTTACCGATGCATCACTCATTGCTAAGCACACTGATAAATTAATGCTGGTTGTAATGCCAGGGAAAACCGACAAAAATGCATTTAATCATTGTGTTGATAATTTAAATAATATGAATTTACCTATAGATGGGGTTGTTCTTAATGGTGTAAATACAAAGAATTCATATGGTTCATATTACTACTATTATCAATATTATAATTACTATGGTCAATCAAAAAAATAAATTTTAGTAATTAATTAGGAATAATATAATGAATAGAAAGATATGCGTTATAGGCGGTGGTCAATGGGGAATCAACCACATCAAAACTCTAAATAAAATTGGTTCTCTTGCTGCTGTTGTTGATAATAACGCAGAGACAAAGGAATTAATAATGAGCGAATTCCCACACATAAATTTTTATAGCAATGTTTCTGATACATTCAATGAAGATTATTCAGGGTATGTAATTGCTACACCAGCAGCTACTCATTTTAAGATTGCAAAAGAACTAATAAATAAAAAAAAACATATACTAATAGAAAAGCCCATGACACTTAACTCAAGTGAATCACAGATGTTAGTTAGTTTGGCAAGAGAAAATAATGTAAATATTATGGTTGGACATCTTTTACTTTTTCATCCTGCGATTCATAAAATTAAGGAAATGGTGGATTTGAATAAATTGGGGAAGCTTCAATATATTTATAGTAATCGATTAAATTTAGGTACAGTCAGGACAGAAGAAAATGTATTTTGGAGTTTAGCTCCACATGACATATCAATTCTACAATATCTAACAAATTCATACCCCGATGAGATAGAATCAATAGGTGGAGCATTTTTACAGAAGGATGTGCACGATACAACTTTGACCGTATTATCATATCCGGATAATGTAAAATGTCATATTTATGTTAGCTGGCTTCATCCATTCAAAGAGCATAGATTGGTCGTAATTGGATCTAAAGGGATGCTTAGTTTTGAAGATTCTTCAGAGCATAAAGACTTAATTTTTTATGATAAAAGTTATGATTTGAATGGAAATGTTCCAGAAAAAATAGATAGAGGTATGAAAATTATTTCTTATGATAAGAAAATGCCACTAGAAGAAGAGCTGCGATATTTTGTTAATAATCTAGAAGATAAGTTTGATATTTCAAATGGTGAGATTGGGCATGATGTAGTAAAAATATTAGAAGAAGCTACGCTCTCATTAAATAAAAAAAAGGCAATTAATGTCTAAA
>CAYNPP010000012.1:0-18866 GCA_964399095.1 uncultured bacterium
AAAGTATTCCCCGCAAAAAGGGATGCTGATAGTAAAAATATTAAACTAATCTATTTCATTATTGTTAACTCCTTTTCTATTTTTATTTTGAGTAGCAGAAATTTATATAAACTTCTGCTACTCAACAAGTTATTTAATTACCTAAGTAATGACAATTTGTTTGTAATAGAATTAGTATCTGTATCTAGTTTCATAAGATACACTCCAGATGGCATTTCAACGCCATTTGAATTCATTCCATCCCAAACAACTGAATATGACCCAGAAGCTTTAAACTCATTAACCAATGTAGCAATCTTCTGTCCCATAACATTGTAAATAGAGATACTAACGTTACTTGATCCAATTAATTCATATGAAATAGTTGTGCTTGGATTAAATGGATTTGGGTAATTAGTTGCAACAGCATAACTGTCTACTATTTCAGAAGAAACATAGCTATTGCTATTTGCTACAACAACCTCTGAAATAGAGAACTGATCAGATGTCTCAAAGAAAATACCATCTAAGGGGGTAACAACAACTATCTTAGTGGTATTCCCTGTGGTATTATACCCATAAAGATTTTCTATCCCTGTATTAGCAGATAATTTAATCTCAAAATTACTATCATGAGTCAATGTCATCTCAACTGCGCCAACGTAGCCATTTGACTCCATTGACAATCCAGATTCAGATTTAATAAATTTAACTGACGTTGCATCCATTGCAGCGTCTCTACCATTCCCAAGAATAATATTCACAATAGCTACAATATCAAGAACATCAATATTACTATCTCCATTAAGGTCACCAGCCAACATGCCCAGCTCATCAAGAGAAACAACACCCAGGATGTGATTAATTATAGCAACAATATCAAGAACATTAATCTCATCATCATTGTTTGTATCGCCAGGAGTAAAGTCAGGAAGATCGCAATCTACCTCTCCAGGCTCCGTGTCAGATGTCACCTCAATAACAGACGCATAAACTCTGTTCATGTGATCTGGTCCAAGCAAATCGCCAATCTCATTGAATCCCCAGTTAGGCATCTGATACATAAGATACATGGCGTCCTCTGTGCTCCACTGTGGAGCGTGTGGATACATTTCTTCTGGTCCACACCAAAGTAAAGATGTATTAGGACATGCTCCGTTCCAAGCGTCAGGGTACTCTGATGGGTCATCCATAGAGTCAGTGGCATTGATAGGGTCGTACCAAGTTGCACCGCCATCAACTGATTTATATACATATATATCGGCGCTTAGGCCATCGTATGTGTATGTATCATCGCATGGATCATCATTGCCAAAGTCATCATAAATTTCACCACATGCATAATCATTCTTTTTATCTAGAGCAACCCATACAACATCTGGGTTGTCTTTAGAGAATGATAAGCTTGCTTGATTTTCCCAGATACTTGTTGCTCCATCATTTGCAACAAAAAGCCAGGAGTCCTGCATGCTTGCAACTTTTGAAAAATACCAACCTGTGGATGTATTTGGCTGACCAGGATTATCAAGATAGTCACTGTCAATTGTAAAGTGGTACCAGCCTGCTCCCTCAATCCAGAATACATAATAATCATCAGAAGGAACGACGCTCATCAAGATATGAATATCTCCATTAGCATCTACTTTATAGTCAAAATCATAATATGACCAAAAATCTACGATATAATAGTCATAGCCTTCACACTCATCTGTATATACCTGAGGGAAAGTAGCTATCATCTCTGCAAATAAATCATCTCCAATATAATAGAAACTACATGGGTCATCAGCGTCTGGACCGTGCCAAGTCTGGCCATAGTCTTCTGTTATTTTAAAAATAGGCTGATGATAATTAGAAATTTCGCTTGTACCGGCATCTCCACCAGGGAACAGACCAATAATTCCCATTACACCAAAACCATCATCACCCATGCTAATTGTGGGGGCTGTATTAAAGCTTCCTGAAGCATCACCCGCAACAAGACAGGTTGGCTCATCAATAACAATCTGCTCTGGACCCATAATAATCTGGCCATCACCTACAAACTCAGACCTAAAGTAATAGTTATTGCTTCTTGTCCAATCAGCTGCGCTAACAGCAACAGCATCCATGCCTGCATCATCATCATAAAATATATCAGGGGAAGCGGTCCATAGGTCTTTCGTCTCATCCCACAGAAGGTCTACAAGAGCAGGATAAGTCCAAGATCCTCCACCCCAGTTAAATTCATCCGATGAATAATAAAGCTGTCCACCGTATCCATTTCCAAGGCCTGTGTACTCATTCCAAAGGGCATACGGATAATCTTCACTAGCCAATGCACTTGGATATCTTGCTTGAGCTGTTGTTTCATTACCATTTCCAACTCCAGCTCCACCACCCCAAGGAGGGTTTCCATTAGCATTTACATTAAAATATGCTTCCCAGTCTTCACCATCTTCTGATACAGCTGTTCCAAGCTGACCATGGGTCGTTCCTGCGCCAGCATACTGCCTGTATGACATAACCATTTCACCATCCTCAGTTACATCTATAGGCTTTGTCATACTAACAACCATACCATAGCCGTTTCCTGATGAATCAACTACTGTATTTGTTGAACCATTTCTATTAGAATGTGAATAAGGCTTATTCCAATACGAGGGCTCTCTTGCTTCAAGAGACGGCTCTGGTTCCATTAATCTTGATTTCTCCAGTTTCTGCATCTTAGTTGCCTTCACTGATCCCTTTTTCTCTACAGAAAAAAGTAAAGAAACAGCAAAAACACTAATTAGCAAAGAAATTAAAATACGCTTCATATTCCTCTCCTTAGTTATTATTTAATAAGTATACTTTTTTATAATTTTCTACACGCAAAGGTACAGTAGATTTTAATCAATTTTTATAGCTTTATCAACGTTTTTATTGTAAAAAGATATTTCAATAAAATCATCCAATAATCATATTGATTATTGTTACAATATCCGAAACATCAATTTCTTGATTTCCATCTATATCTGCCGCCCACAATTGAATGTCGCTTGGTGTTATATTTCCTAGAATAATATTAACAGTAATTATAATATCAAATATATCTATATTTTGATCACAGTTAAGGTTCCCTAGCTGAATATTTGAGCAAGATGCATCCGCATCAAAATATCCAGACCTCATATTATTCCCTCTGTATAAATTCCAATAACCAGAGTTCACCCCACCTTGAGACATAATATCTATAGCAATCAAATTCAAAGATGACCCAATGATTAATTCAAGGTCATCGTCCCCATCAATATCATGTATCAAAGGAGCACTGGTTAATGGGAACTCTGTTTGGATAGGGAAATAAAGTGGATTAAAGTTACTCCCATCCTGGTTGAATACATAAATATTATTATTCGCCGGAACAATGATTTCTGCGCTGCCATCACCATCTAAGTCAGAGAAAGAGGCTGTTCCAACTTCATCATCAATTTGAATCGGCCATCCTTCAGGCATACTCCCATCTGGAAAAACAGAAAAAATTTGACCGTCATCTGAACCGAATATAGCCATTACTCCCTGGTCTACCCCTAGAAATGCTGCTGAAGAATTGATTTCATCTGAAGATTGAACAGAAAAAACAATCTCTCCAGAGGAATCAAAAGCATAAAAATTATTGTCATGTGATCCAACCATTATTAATTTTTGATTATTCACATTAACTACAGATGGAGAAACCTTAAATTTATCTTCTGCTATGTAAAGTGTATCTATAGTGCCCTCATAATCAATTACACATAGCATATCGTTGCTCTCTGTTGCAATAACAATCTCATCAATGCTGTCACCATCAAAATCTGCTAATGATACTCCTCCTAGTGCTTTTTCGTTAATTTCAATAACTGTGCTACTCTCATCATGATTAACAATAAAAATGTCTCCGCTAGATGTGTAGCCTGAAACAACAACCTCTAAAAAAGCATCTTCATCTAAATTACCAATGGCTGGAGTTCCCATTAAATACTGCCCGGCATCAAAATCAAATAAAACACCATTGGCATTCAATGCATAAAGATGTTTACTTTTTGATGTTACAACGATTTCACCAAAACCATCGAGGTCAAGGTCTGCATAGGCAATAGCCCCCCAAATCTCATCGCCTGTATCAAAAGGGAATAAATCAGTTTCCCACTCAGAACCATCTTGTGAGACAATATGGACCAGCCCATTTTTATCTCCAAAGACCAACTCAAAGTCACCATCATTATCAAAATCAACTGGAATTGGCGAGGATTTTACTTCAAAATCTGTAACAAATGGAAATCCATCCTGGTATAAAGAAACAGGAATACTAAACTCAAGATTATTGGAATAGCTGTACCCATCTAAGCCTTGGGCTGATACAGCTAATTCAAATACAATTTCACCAAGCTCAATATCAGTGTCAACATGAACTGTAAACGTTGCACTCTCATTTTGAGAAGCATTAATGTTATCATAGCTAGCAGAACCAGATAAAATTGTAACCGCTGCATTAGAACACTCCAAAGAGGCACTCACGTTACTTGCATCTGTCCAACCCTCTTCATTTTCTATAGTTACAATAAGCTCAGCAGATTCTCCTGGATTCAACACACTGTCGCCATCACCATCAGTTAAATTAACTACTACTGATTCAATTGATATTGATGGAGAAAAAGATAATCCAATTGCCTTATACACATCAACCATCCCTGTACCTAGACAATGCATCCCACTTGAACCATTACAATCAACAAACTCAGGATTTAAATCATAGATAAAATCATCTGCCGTATCCTCTATCCTCGATCTAAGCTCTTCATTGTTAAAATCAGGATAATAAAGGCTGAGAAGTCCAATCGCACTGGCTGCATTGGGGCTTGCCATAGATGATCCATCCCATGAATCATACCCACTTCCTATTACCGCGCTGAATATATTTTCACCTGGCGCAGCCAAATCTATACTGCTGTGATATGTTGCCCAATTTCCCCAATTACCAGAACATCCTATTGCACACACAGAAATTGAATTTGTATAACTTGATGGATAATGAGCCGCGTACTCATGGCCACCATCATCATCTCCATTACCAGCAGCACACACAATCACAGCTCCATATGTATCATGAGCTACATTGATGGTTGAATTTTCTGAGCTACTATATCCACCTCCGCCCCAGCTATTATTAATAATTGTGAATGATTCACCTGCGTCCCATTGGTTATTATTATTTAAATCTTTATGCCCAGCTTTTGCTGCATATAAAATTCCCTGATAGCCATCATTAATTCCAGGTTCAGTTTGATTGTCCCATGATGCTTTTACAGACATGAATTTAGCGTTATAGGAAACCGAAGCCATTCCCATGGCGTTATCTGTTGTAGCGGCTAAAATTCCTGCTACATGTGTTCCATGGGCCCATGTGCCTGTATTGGCTACACCTTCCCTTGGGTAAGGATCCACATCTGGAGGTGAATTTCCATAATAGCCAGAACAATCCAATCCTATTATATCGTCGACGTATGAATTAGAATCATCATCATCTCCATTTATAAATGGAGAACTCTCATGTAAAATATCCCTAAGATTATAATCTCCATCCTCATTGTAGTCCATCGACTCTGACTCTAAGAATGAAATGATTTCATATGCAGTCACTTCTCCATCACCATCAATATCAAAGCCAATCTCAAGCACCCATGATGGGACCTCATCTTGATTAATCCAAGCGTTGTACATTAAATCAGGATGGGTATAGTCAACACCTGTGTCAACAGACGCTAAAACAACCTCAATATTTGAATCTGCCCCAGGATAGTTTCCCTCAGAAATATCCCAAAAATTATATGCGTTAAATGCCTTTAATGATGCAAAGCTGCATTGATTATCAATATTTGAATCATTGGGTGTGTACAAGACTTTATGTATATTCTGTGGCTCTGAATAAAGTACTGAATTAAGAGCAGAGGCATCTAAAATCAAACTAGCTATATCAGTCTCTCTATTTGACCCTATATTAACACTATATATTCTATTTAAGAATATATCACCATCATAATCATTCTCATTTGCATTTGGAAGCCACCTTTGAATATCTATAATTGCATTGGCATCCACAAAACTTTGAATCTCCTCATTACTCACCGAAAGGAATTTTCCTTCATCGTCTCTAGAAATTTCAAGAACCAGAAATTCCTTTTTGATGCAGAATAAAAAGGCATCCATCCTGTTTTCAGAAGTGAGCTCTAAACTAAGCAAAAAAGATGGGGCCCCTAGAAGGAGCCCCAATAGAATAGCAATTGACTTTATCATGAAAGTCTAGCCTATAATCTGGCCTACCATCTGCACAACATCAAGGACATCGATGCTTCCATCTTCATTCATGTCCGCTGCGCAGCTCTGTTCATCTGTTGGAGTGCTTCCACCTAGAACAAAGTTTACAACCTGTACAACATCAAGAACATCAATGCTGCTATCTCCATTAACATCTCCTAATGTGCAGCCACCGCTACAAGCAACTTCATCAAGCATAACTCTAAACATTACATTCCCAGCTACACCTTCCCAAGCTCCTGAACCATTGTTTTGAGAGTTCCCTGAGTCTGAGTCCGTATCAACACCCATAGGTCTAGTTGAACTAAACTCTCTAATACCCATCCAGAAATCACCATCTGCAGAAAGCTCATCACCAACAAGGTCATACTCATTCCAACCTGCTACAATGCCACCTGCAACAACTCTGCTGAATAATTCTTCACCAGGGAGACCACCTTCATCGGCCCACATTTTAATGTAGAAAGCTCCTGCATCTTCTGTCTGATACCACTTAAACCTTACAATATCTTCACCCTCAGAGCATGCATTGAACTTCACAGCAAGGTTGTTCCCAGATCCAGCATTAACGCTAGATTCTGCGGTCCCATCATCGTATGCCTCTTCATGAACAGTCTGAGCAAAAGGTGTTGCAAATACAGGATCTGAATAGTCACTTTCTTCGCCATCACCATACGTAGCTGTCACCTGATAGTAGTACTCCGTATTATTAGTAAGTCCAGTGTCTGTAAAAGAACTAGAGCTAAGACCAGTGGCTATCGAACCTGGGTCTCCATCTCTATAGACACTGTACGTTACACCAGCGCCTTCATAAGAGATATTAGCTTTAACTCCCCACTCACCATCAGCAACAGTTGCGCCTGCAACACTCCACAGGTCCCAGCTTCCACCGGAGAATAGTATCATACTATTTGTTGATGGAGTAGCTGTCTCATCTAGAGGTGCAAATACTCCACCTGGTGTATCATCAACATTTGTAAACTGCATTGCAATTATATATCCATTAGTCATCTCAAGGCCCAAATTAAAATCATTCCAGCCTTCAGATAAAGTGACTTCTTGAGTATACATCGGGTCATTATTATATAAGCTACCCAGCATTCCAAACACCGCAATCGTGGTGCTTACTCCTGGATCATTTGGTCCAAGATGAACTGATAAGCTATTTATTGTTGATGCGCCAACAAGGTCTATTCTCTCTCCTGCCCAGGCAGTGCTACCAGAAGTTGACATCTGAATCCCTGTAGTAGGGTCACCGTTTGTATAGTCAAAATCATCTGTTCCAGAGCCATTCATATCAGTCCAAGAAAGCATAATTTCAGAGTCTCCAGATTCGGCCATGAGACCAGAAGGAGTTGGATAGCTTCCTCCTGACTCTTTATACACTCTGAAGTCATCTATGTACATGCCCTCACCTTCACCGCAGCCTCCTGTAAGTTCACCTAGCCTTGTCTGGAATCTAAAGATAACATCTTTGCCAGCAAAATCACTTATATCCATAAAAACATTTCCATTAAATGGAAGTCCTGGTACATACTGCTCCCAGCCGTTACTTCCTGGTCTTGGATCATATGTAGAGCCATCATCCCAGTAATCATAAAACTGATCCACCCAAACAGCCCCAGAGACAGTCATAGATGTTTCATCGTCTCCAGTATCTGTGAAGGCACCGCCTGAAACAACAACATTATCAACCTGAAATCCAGTTGCTGCAGCTTCATCCATTGAGCTGTATGCTGGATCAGAGTAGAAAGCAAATCTTACGATTGCATCCTGGCCTGCAAAATCTGATAAATCAAAGCTAATGTTTTCCCATCCATCTGAGTATCCACCCCAGCCAGGGCAGTCACCAATATCGCCTAGGCCACCGGCAGAGTTACACTCAAATCCATTATATACCATTCCATATCCACATCCAAAATCATATGCATGAGAACCTTCAAGCATGCTAAAAGTTGTGCCGCCATCTACTGAAATCTGTACGTTTGCCTGATCCCAACCATCTGTACATGTTCCTGCAACAGAAGCCCCTGCTGGACTCTCTATCCCCCACCACATATCGGCTGTCATGCTTGCTGCATCTGGAACTGTAAAAGAAGGGGTATCAAGATACTGTACCCACGCATCTAAATAACCTGGGTTTCCATTTCCTATATCATCAAATCCACACCACCAGTTATTTCCATCAGTTGGATTAAAGTCAGATGTGTGCCATGCAAGAGACTCTATGTCTAGTATAGAAATTCCATAGTAGTCATCAAGATAGTTATCGCCATCACACTCGGCTCCTGGCATATCTAAGTTTAACCAGAAATCAAAGTGCATTGTTTCTCCGTCACCTAGTGCAGGCAAGGAGTAAAGAGGTGAAAAGAGATCCCAACTTTTGTAAGTTGGCTCACCGGTATCATCAACCGGTAAATAGTCTGGAGATAGAAAGCTTGTTGTCTCACTGTGAAACTCTGTTGTATTAACTTCCCAACCATCAGATGGGTCCCAGTCTCCTGATGTTGTTTCAAAATCTTCAACAATCAAATCAATCTGCTCTCTTGTTTGCTCTGGATTTTGATGTTCAGGAACATCATTTATATTGTAAATTTCAGAGTTGTAAATTATAGAATTCTGTGTTTTCTTCTCTATTTGAAGCTCTTTTGCGACAACAAAAGATAGCACAAATAAAGACACAAATAGCATTTTTGACCAATACATCATACTGCCTTCCTTTCATGGTATTTATTTAAGATATCATCCACCTATATAATACAAAAAATATATATAATTTTCGAGAAATAATTGTAACAGAACGTTTAAAAGCCAACCCTAAGGCCATACTGCACTGTTCCATGATCTAAATTCAAATCACCATAATGAACATATGCAACATCTACAGCTATTTTATTATAGACTAAACCCGCGCCAGCGCTGAATCCAGCTGTATCATGCCCCAAATGGGTTCCCAGTCTAACAAAAGCAATTTTTTTCCATGAAAATTCACATCCCATGGTAGAGTAAAATTTATCATCCTGCGAGTATACTCCATCTAGTGCGAAAATTAAAGTAGATCCAGTTGCTGTTGGAAATATAGAATTCCCCATTGACTCACCCACTATATTACTCTTTACTCCAAATCTAAATGACAGTGGAACTGAGTGAGGCTGGGTAATTTGTTGGTATGAGCCACTGGGACTAGACTCATCTAAAACTTGAAGGCCAGGGCCATGGAACTGCACATCTGATCCAAAATTACTTAGAGAGAGCCCCAGGGTTGTTCCATATGCTAGATGAAAGCTAGCTCCCATATCCAATAAAAAACTCTGCATATATACAGTGTGGATATTCTCTCTTATATACTTAGCTGAAAAGCCAATATTTAATCTTTCTTGTAGAAGCTTTCTTGCATATATCCCTCTTATAGAGGTCGCTTTGACTGAATAGAATTCCCCCAATCCATTTGGTTCATCAATTGTCGTCACTTCTATATCCCCTGAGTTCATATGAAAAATATGGAGACCAATAAAATTATTTTGATCAAGCTGAGTTGCGTAGCCAATAACATGGTGACTAATATCCGCAACGTAATTGGTGTTAGAAAAAAACATATCTGAGTCTTCTATATAGCTTATAGCTGAGGGGTTGTATGGAGCTGCATACACACCATCTCCAGTTGCTACGTGTGCGCCAGCCATCCCAATTGCCCGGGTGCCGGTTTCAAGTTGCAGCCAATTGCCTGCGTATGTACCACAATCAGAGCAGTTATCCTGAGCAAAAAGAAAGCTCGATAAAAATAAAGCTACTATTTTTATTAGATGATTCATATTACCTCACAATTGCAAATTTAGCTATGTGCTTATAATTTTTATCTACATCTTCAACTGTATAAATATATAGACCTGGGCCAACTAGGTTCCCACTACCATTTTTTAAATCCCAAAAGGCATTTCCCTCGTAAAGGTCAGCTGTATGGATAATTGTTTTGATGAGCCTCCCCGTGACAGTGTATATATTGATTTCACACTCTGTTGGAAGATTATTAAACATCATTTTGTGCTCACCTGGAGCCTCATTGTATCCACTCTGAACAAAATAAGGATTTGGTGACACTCGTACCTTTTCAAGCTCTGCCTGACCAACACCAGAGTCCTGGGCTAGTAGAGATAAATCAGCAGTCCAGTTATCACCATCAGAGAACCAGGTCCACGGTTCAATTGTAATTGAAACCTCATCTACACTATTAAACTCAGTCCACGGATACTTTGCCAGCCACTTACTTCCTTCAATGGTGCTTGGAACTTCACCCGCAATTACTATACCAGTAGAGTCTTCAATTGCTTCGTATCTTGTAAACTCATGAATGACATCCGTACCAGCATTATATGTTAAATTTGGATTCCATTCCTGTACATTTAAAAAAGTAAAAAATACAGGGAAATTATAACCCAGCTCAAGGGAATATGTTATTTCAGGGTGCACCGAAGTGTTAAATTTAGTTGTAACGGAATCAGCAACAAACAGAACATCTTCAGCTGGCTGCCAAACGCAGTCACAGTCTCCCGTAAAATCATCAACGCCCTCATCCTCACATCCTCCTGCGGGGCTGTATATAGGCCCATTATCATCTGTCTGCTTCTTGAACCCCTGGTCAACATGCCTGAGCCCAACATCCTTACCGGTTGTTATATTAATAACCCTAAATGGTAAAAGCGTGTTAGTTGCGGAGCCATTACAAATAAGATTGCTCCCCTGTTGAAGGACCTCGTACGCCTCATAGGCTGCTTCCTTGCTAAAAATAACCTTATATGTGTAAGGAGGACGGCCATCGAAGGTCGCTTGTGTATTATCATAGTTAAATTTCATTGTATAATTAACAAATCTTCCAAGTTTCTCATCTTCGTTTCTAGGTATAAACTTTTCAGTTCTTATGGGAGCATAGTAATCTGCTCCAGTGCCCTCATACTGATCATAGTAAGGGAACTCAGTCATATTTAGTATGTCTACCGAATGTCCGTACTCCAGCCATGGATTGGTAAACATCATTCGCGTACCTGATATAAAATCTGTCCAATTTTGATCAGCTCCCAAATCATCAAAGAACTTTATTGGCATTGCCTCAACAATGTATTCTGGGTGATATATTATATTTTCATCGGTATTGAGGTATGATCCTGGCAAATCAAGCAACGAATCTCTTTCTGAATTTAGTAGCGTAGAGTATGCATTCCCTATAAGTGGCTCATTAGAACCGATGTAGTATGCATACAGCAATGGATTTACCGTTGAGAGACCTTCAAAAGAATTTGCATCGCCTGATTCAGCTTGAATCTCAAATGAAACTTGTTTAGGCTCTAATTCACTTAGATTTACTATCTCATATTGAATAAGGCCATTTGACCAGTTTGAGCTATCAGCTGTAAAAATTGATGAAACTTCAGAGTCTGAGGGAAAAGAAATATTGGAGGCGTAGTACCCTGGCATAAGTGTAACAAAATTTCTTCCTGAAAGACTGTCAATCGGAGATTCCATTGTTGCAAATCCATTGGTAAGCATGTTCATGCCCTCCCAGGTAATCCAGTTTCCTTCCGAGGTATTTTTATAGTACCCAGGATTTGAAGGGAACCATAGAGTATCTGAGGATGATGGCTCAACATACTGTGTCCAAATTCCCGTGTCATAGGAAGTGAGGGCATAGGTATACTCAATGCCATCAACAACATTAGTATCAATAAAGGAATGAGTAAGGCCATCGTTGCTTCCTATATTAATCCAATATGAATGTGGGTCATAGCCAGATACATCAACACCCCTATTTCCTTCAATGCAAAATTCATTTGAGAAATTACATAGTGACTCATCTTCTGTCTCTGTGTAGTCCCATTGCATGATAGGTTTCCATCCTGCAAACATCCCATTTGAATCATATATTTTTGAGCTTTCAGTCCCCCATGTTTGCCCTCCATCTGTACTCTTGTAGAGTCTATATCCCTCAAAATCATAATAGCCAGTCAGGTAGTCCTCTGAATACTCTGCAGAGCTATCCCAACTAAGTATTATTGCCTCATGCTCTACTCTTGGTGAAAGCAAAGGAACAGAGGGTGGCGTTGGCAATCCAAACCTTACACTAAGGGTATCTGTTTTAGAGCTTATCTGTCCATCACTAACAACAAGAGTGAAATCTAATGAGAATAGCCTGATGGGATCTCCATTATATTCATTTGTTAATGTTGGTCTAATAAAACTAACTACCGCACCATTAGTCCCTTCAACTGCATTAAGTTCAATTTCATAGTCCATTGGATTCCCCTGCATCCAGTTTCCTCCCGATGCTTCGCAGGATTCCTGATTGATAAAATCTTTATTGTTACAAAATTCAATACCCTCTGGCTGTATCTCAATTGTATTCCATTCATAAGAGGTGATCTGTCCATCATTGGTGGGGTCATTTGAATTTAATGCAGAGAGATACACTATCTGACTATCATCCCACTGACCATTATCATTAATATCAACAAAAGATTCACCCTCATCATACACACCGTTACCAATATCAACAAACTGCTCATTAGCATCGTATTGCTCATTTCCTAAATCAGTGAAGGGCTCATCAATCACATGCCAATGCTCATCTATAGTTGCCTGAGATGCAGGAAAATATAAAATGATTGATTGGTCTAATATGTTTTCTAAGCTTTGCATCTCTGCGCAGTAATCTTGATTCTCCACATTAATAATCTGCAACCAATAATCCTCAAGCTCACTTTCGAAACAGCTATCATCAACATCACAATCGGGCCAAGTTAGATTTGTTTCCTCAATTTCATCGGTGAGGGCTTCAAAGGATGTTGGTGAAATACACGTATCATAATATTCACTCCAGATACCTCCGTTATCACAACAGCAATCAATTTCAGTTTCAGAAATATCATCAGAGCAATAGGCGTAGTCCCATTGATTATTTCCATTTAAATCAGTAAAACTCTCTCCTTCATCATAAACAAAATTACCAATATCATACCAAAACTCATCCTCATCCCATACTCCATTGCCAATATCAGTAAACTCCTCAGTATCAAAATAGAGGATAGATGGGTATCTGTTTATCCATGATTCATCATCTGGAACAGCTACATTAGCAAATGCATGCGGACATAGATTATCAGATATAGTTACACTTACAACTGAGGAAGCTGAATAAAGCAGCCCATCAAAAACAACAAGACTAAATTCGTATGAACCAGCATCAATTTGATCTCCATTTTCTTTTATTGTGCTGAAACTTGGCATTGCTTTTGTGAGATCATCCTCATCAATAAGACCATTGACATCCGTCCATTGGTAGCTGATATCTCCTGTTACTGTTAATGAGCTCGAGCCGTCAAGAGTCACCGTTGTATCACAAATTGCGTTTAATCCATCAAGTAAATCTGTAGAAATATATGAAGCCACTGCAGTTGGAGACTCAGATACATAGACTACAACCTCATCATCACAAGAAGTACAGCTATGTGTAAATATATTTTCGAATGTGTCACTTTCGTATATATCCCACTCAGAAGCTGAAGAGCTGGCCCAGTCTGTATTTCCTGAGATAATAGTACCTTTTCTAATCAATGTTTGGTCGCTTGTGTCTCCTCCATCACCCACATCCCATCCTGAGCTACCTACATTCTCATCATCTCCTATCTGATCAATAATACTTCCGTTCTTAAGTAAGGCTATAGGTTCATCTCCCCCTATTTTAACAAGCCTATCCCATACTGCATAATTTCTACCAATAAATGAAAAATCTTCGCCTTCTCCCTCACGTATTATCATTAATGTTTCACCTGATTTGAGATCCTGAGTATTGACACGCTGCATGATGTCCCCATCTAGTGATTGATTAACATTGATATCAGTTTTACTGGTATCAGAGTTAAATAGCAGTACCCAAAAGTCTGTGGACCACTCTTCCTCACTTTCATCGTAATTAGGACTCCAGGTCATATCATTTTCACTTTTTAGAATCCAGAGCTCATACTCATCTAAGCTGATATCGCTATCTGTGCCATTGTAAATCTCAATATATTGATTTGGAGAGCCACCATCATGGTACTCTGATATAAATAAATCTGTAGCAGAGAATTGAGATGAAGTCTCGCCACTATTATTTTCTACAACTAGTTTGAATGTAAGAGTATCTATCTGATTTGGTGCAGTAAAGGTTGGACTTGCCACGGTCTCAGAAGAGAGAGCTACTCCACCATTAGAATGACTCCACTGATAACCTGTAATTGAGCCTCCAGATTGATCATATGAGCTTGTTCCATCAAGCTGAACTGACTCACCAATCTCAACCACCTGGTTAATTCCTGGGTCAGAGATAGGTGCAGATATTATCAGCCCGAATAATACAACATGAAATAATATTTTTATCTTAAAATTCATAACTTATCCCAAAGTGAAGGGTTTCTTTTAATGGTCCTTGATTCAAATACGCTGTATCTATCGTAAAATTATTTGATTTAACACCAGCGCCAAGACTGAACCTTGCTGTGTCATGACCAATAATAGCACCAGTTCTGATAAATGCAAACTCATTCCATGCATATTCAAATCCCATAGATGTGTACACCGTATTATCCATTGCATTAACCCCATCAAGCGAAAATGTCAATCTCGAACCTGGAACATTAAAGAAATTTGAATTTTCTCCTATAATATCGTTTTTTATTCCTAGCCTAAAAGTTAGTGGTATCGGAAACTTTCCAGTTATTTGACTCAGTGTGTCAGTGGGGCTAGAACCTGGACTTGATGAGGTGGCAAGACCTGCTCCATGATACTGAACATCTGGACCAAAGTTTGTTACTGACATACCTAGAATCATACCATATATTCCCGTGTCAAAATTGGAGCCAATATCCATAGCAAAACCCTGCAAATATAGCATTGGAGCTGAGATCCTTTCTCTAAAATATTTTAGTGATAGGCCAACTTTTAAACGGTCAGTTAAAATCTTTGTATATAAACCACTGATAGATAGGGTCTTATAATCATATGTTCCCAATCCACTTGGCTGTGCAGTCGTTGTGCGTGGGATATCTCCTGAATCTATGGAGAATATATACAAGCCAACAAAGTCAGTAGAAGACACCTGCTTTGCATATCCTAGCGCGGAATGCTTTATATCAGCTAAATATTTTGTCCCAGAGAAATACACATCAGAGCCCTGAACAAATCCAATCGATGCGGGGTTGTAGGTTGATGCGTATATCCCATCGCCCATGGCAACATGCGCTCCTCCCATCCCAACTCCTCGTATCCCAGATTGAGTTTTAAGCCAGCTGGCTGAGCATGTGGCAACCTTTGTAACAACATCAGGGATATTTATATAGCTCCCAAAGGAAGTTCCTAATAATATTGATACAATTATAATTTTAATTCTTTCCAACATTCTACCTCACAATTGCTAGTTTGCCAATATAGTTACATACAGAGTTTCCATTATCATCTCTTGCATCAACAGTGAAGAGATACAAACCAGGAGCAACCTCCTGATTGTTTACCGTTCTTAGATTCCAGAAGGTTACACCGTCACCTGCATCGATATAAGTCTCATCTTGACTCCAAACAAACTCACCGTTGATTGTATATATCTTTAAATCATATTTTTCAGGAAGATCAGTAAATGATATCCTGCGCATATACTCTGTCTCATTTAATCCTGAATACACAATATATGGATTTGGGATTACCCTTACACTCTCACAGTCAGTCCCCGTGTTTTCAGATCCAGGAATAGCTGTTACTAGGTTTTTATCTAGTGTCGTAGATCCCCTGCTAGACTCATTTAACTGATAGCCTTTTGGACGAGCCCATAAATCAGGGTTAGCAGATACTTGGGTGCTATCTGGAAGTCCAGTATCATAAGACGCAATAGAGTACGTATACTCAACGCCATTGTTCACATCTGTATCCACATAATAGTAGTAACACTCATAATCGTGTCCATGGTCATCCTTGAATGTCTCGCAGTCCACACCACACCTTGGCAATGTCTCATCAACAGTGGAATCATAGTATTCACCGCAATAATCCTCATCAACCTGATCTGGCATTCCAGAGTCTACCCCAAGATTAAACCAGGGAGCAATAGGGTCAACTCCTGAGACTCCCATGCCCCTTTTTGTATCATTTTGGGCGTCTGTAAGGGTGATGCTCTCGCAGTTTCCAATCTGGGGACTTTTAACACAGTGATAATAATCATCCTCAAAATTTAAATCAAACTGCTTAATAGGACGCCAGCCAACCTGAACCCCTGTATTATCAAAAATCTTTCCAGAGTCATCACCCCAGCTTAAACCATCATCCAGACTCTTATAAATCTTATATCCTTCAAAATCATAATAACCAGTCACTACATCCTTAGAGAAATCTGCATCCTGGTCCCAGTATATCTTTACAAATTGATCACCAACATCTGTTCTTACCTCAGGGATAGAAGGAGAGGTGAAGCCCTGATACTTTGCATTGTACATCACCTGAGCGAACTCAGCATTGGCAAGTAAATCTTCCATGTTCTGTCCATATATAATACAGAAAGAAAATGGAACAGAATCCTGTTTCGCTAAATCAAATGGTCCGCATGTCATCTCCATCACACAATCAAGGCCAGGGGGATCTTCCTGAAAAAACTCTGTCTCCATTAAATCCTCTACATTATCAAAATGAGGGTTGAAGTTTGGGTCAGCATCATCAAGGGCAGGGTCAGCGTGAAAGTACCTTTGCTTCTCACCATCTGTTAAATTTGTAGTATCACCAGCCATCACTTTGTACTGAATTTCTTCTTTATTTAGCGCCTGTGGTTTTCCTGCATCTCCAGCGCAGCATCCTGAAGAGCCCTCACTATAAACAACTCCAGGCCTATTATACCAATCAAACCAGTGCCAATCGGTCATCTTTAGTTTTTCACCAACATAGATATCCACAAAGCCATCCTGATCAAGGTCAACATTCTCAGTGGCCCTAGGAGAATCAAGCATCTGAACCGCAACAATCCCAAAATCATTGCCCATGGCAGGTGCATCAGGGTCCATGCTGTGTCCCATAGCAGCGTTACTCACCCCATCCCAGTCACCTATGGTTGCGATACTCACTCGTAGCTCCTTGCCATTAACAACTGGACATCCATCGGGATAGTACTCCTCCGAGGTCTTACAGTCCACATACTCCATAAAATCATCTTCATTGCTGTGCACTGAAAAGTTTCCAAATATATCAGTGCTTAAAACATCTGCATCCATATAAAAGCCAAGAGTCATGTTCTCATAGTCAAATCCATCAGCAGAGTTAAGCTTGGTTCCATCTGGCATCACCAGCTCATCACTCTTATTATGAACCCACACAGTCACAAACATAATATCCTCTGCAAAGGATACACCATAGGAGTGTGCAGTTGACTTTACCTGTATTCCCAATGGATAGCCTGTCTGCAAATACTCATTGTTGCTATCAACCATATTCCCCCTATGTGCCCAGCGATCATCAAACTCCATATACACATCATTATCAGAGACAAAGCGTCCAGGAACCTCAGCCCAGCAGGCATCGTTATCTCTGTCACCATCACACCCAGGAAGGTCTTCATCAAAATCAAGGGCGTATAGTCCTGGCCAGAATGATATCCACTCACCTGTTTCCTCATCAAACTTAGTGGGCCAGGTCTGTGAATAAGCACTGTGCGCCAGTAATGGATATGTGTCTCCGGGGTCACTGAAGTATGTATCTCCAAAAATATCTCCTGCAGCATATTCGGTGCCATGGGAGTTCATCCGAGCTTCGGTGGTAGGATGCCAGTCTGCATTGATACTAGGATCCCACCTTGTAAACCACGATTCCTGTGACGTGGCTCCAAAGTAGGCATAGGTGTCATCCTCTGTCCAGTCATCTCCATCAGGTCCATATTCATAAAGATCAAACTCATCTTTTCTCTCATCAAGTGCAGGTCGAAGAGCCCAGGGATACATAATCCCAATCATTGCATTTGAAAGGCGAGGGTCCGGAGCGGTAAAGCCATCGGCCCTAGCTGCGATGCATACTCTTGAGTCACCAGTATCACTTCCAATAGGCGCAAAATCAAATGCCCACTGATTAACTCCATCAATATCAGCAAGGCTAATTTTACGCTCACCTACTGTCCCTCTGTCATCAACAGTTTCAAAAACAACACCTATATACTTACCGTTTACTCTAATGGTAAGCGAGTCGTTGGAAACATCGTTAAGAAGCTCAGTATTAAGGTTCCAGTCATCATATAGAGAGTCAGAGCACCAGATTGCCACACCCGGTTGATCCCAATCGGGATAATTAGTCTGCATATCAACCTCAATCCAATCTTGATAGAAAGAGCTGTACTGATGACCAGGAACACCTGCTATCATAGCTAAATCAGGTAAATATGAGTAATCACCCCATAGACCCGCAGGATTTACATACCAGTTAATAAAATTTCCCCAATTAGAGACTGCTGCCTTTACTTTTCCTTTTAGCAGATAGCCCTTGGCTCTATCAACAGCGGGGTCACTGGGGTATCCATACTG